>JAFZWX010000099.1 GCA_017617145.1 Treponema sp.
AGAGACTTGAACTCTTACACGATTGCTCGCAACAGATTTTGAGTCTGTCGTGTCTACCATTCCACCACTCCGGCGTGAGTAGACAAAATATAACAAAAAAACGGGGGTTTTTCAAGTGTTTGATGCTTGTTATAATAATTATGTGAAAATCAATGTGCACACGTTTGAAAGGACGGAACCTGAGTTTGTACTCAAGACAGTTTTTGGTTACGACTCCTTCCGCCAGAATCAAAAGAAAATAATTCAAAGTGTACTCAACGGCAAAGACACACTTGCCATAATGCCAACCGGCGGCGGAAAGTCAATCTGCTACCAGATTCCGGCACTCATTTTTGAAGGGGTAACGGTAATTGTTTCGCCTCTCATTTCGCTCATGCAGGACCAGGTTTCTTCGCTGGAAACTGCAGGCATTCATTCAGTATTTTTGAACAGTTCTTTAAGCTGGGATGACTACAAAAAATCAATGAACGAAATCCGTAACGGTCAGGTAAAAATGATTTACGTTTCGCCTGAGGGTTTGTCCACAGAAAAAATCCGCTCTTTGCTTAGTTCTCCGGAAATAAAAGTAAACTGCATAACAATTGACGAAGCACACTGCGTTTCACAATGGGGGCACGACTTCCGCCCCGACTACATGGAAATCGGTTCCTTCCGCGCACTGTTCCCAGATGCAGTTATGATTGCACTTACGGCAACTGCAACAGAAAACGTTCGTCAGGATATTATCAAAAATCTACGGCTCAAAAAACCGGAGATTTTTATTTCAAGCTTTAACCGTGAAAACATCTTCCTTCAGGTCGCTCCAAAAAAGAACTCGCTAGACCAGATTGTTCAGTGCATAAAAGACTACGACGGCGAAAGCGGAATCATTTATTGTAATTCCCGACGTGCAGTAGATCAGCTTGCACAGGCGCTTATTGATCTTGGATTTTCTGCAATCAATTATCATGCGGGCCTCAACGATGATATACGCGCAAAAAATCAGGATGATTTTGTAAAGGGCAAGGTTTTAATTGTTGTTGCAACAATTGCCTTTGGAATGGGAATCAACAAGCCCGATGTCCGCTTTGTAATAAACTACGACTTACCAAAATCGCTTGAAGAATACTATCAGGAAATTGGACGTGCCGGGCGAGATGGACTTCCTGCCACTGCCCTGCTGCTTTATTCAGCCGGCGACATAAACAAGGTGCGCTTCTTTTTTGAAAGCTCCGCAGACCCGCGCAAGGCAGAGGCCAGGCTTCAGGGAATGATTAATTTTGCAACAGCAGTTTCATGCAGGCGGCGCATTCTGCTCGGTTATTTTGGAGAAGCTTACGACCCCAAAAAAGCAACAAAGGACTGCTGCTGCGACATCTGCTCCGGTGGTGAAATCCCGGAAATTGATGTAACCGTAATGGTACAAAAGCTTTTGTGCTGCATTATTCGCACACAGGAACGCTTTGGTTCAACTTATGTTATTGACGTACTTTTGGGTTCACGCCAGAAACGAATTGTAGACAACGGCCACAACATGATTTCTACCTGGGGCATTGGCCGCGAGCTTTGCAAGGAAGACTGGTTTACGCTTATTGATTTGTGTATTGCAGCGGGTCTGATTACTAAATACGGCGAATACAATATTCTGCAGATTACAGAAGACGGATATTCAGTTTTGGCTACTCGTGAAAAAATTATGCTGCCTTTAAGAATTACATCAGCTGGCGGAGCAGATGCGCGTGATATTGAAGGCGGCATGATGTTTCCAAAACCTGCTGCAGAAAAGCCTGCGTATATCATTCACAAAAAAGCAGACGGCCACAAAGTAATTGCCGAAAAACCTGGAGCCGATGACGAGCTTGCAGAAAAAATAATTACAGAACTAAAAGCCTGGCGCCGCCGCAAAGCAGACGACATGAACGTTCCTCCATACGTAATCTTCGGTGATAAAACCATGTACGACATTGCTGCCAAGAAACCTTGTGATCGTGCTTCCCTGCTGAATGTTTACGGAATCGGGGAAGCCAAAGCAGAACAATTTGGCAAATCAATCATCGCGGTTATTGAAGATGTTATGAAGGAAGAAGGTAATTAGCTAAACAACCTTCTGCATTCCAGATAGAATCGTTTTTCATCGGCCTCGCCCATGGAGAAGGATTTTCTTGGGAGCGGGCCTCGACCGTTGATTGTTTCAAAGAAGCTGTCCTTGGCAATTGGAGGAAGCAATATTCCTACTGCATTTTCGCGTTCACCAAGTTTAAGAACTTCTTCGCTTCCGTGGATGTAGTCGATTTCTGGGGCGGCGGTTCCAGTTCCAATGGCACCACCAGTTCCAGCAGCTCCCTTCAAAAATTCATCAATTTTTGGCTGAAGTCTTGCAACAGCAAGTTCTTTGATATTTGTTTTTAAGAGCACGTATTTCTGCACTCCGCCATCCTTATATGCAAAACCAAAATCTGCCCAGCTGGCTTTTACTGCGGCTTCTAGTTCACCCGCTCCAGCAACTTCGCTTACAGTTCCATCAAGTTCTTTTGCAAGATACTTTATAAGCCCCGGAACATCTGCATTAAAAATCACGCGGTGAATCGGTTCAAAAGTCAAACCTTTGTCATAAATATTGACAATTTCTACAAGTGCATATCGGACAGGATTGTCGGCAAGTTCAGTATCGCCGGCACCACCTGCAACAAGTTCTGCTTTATATTCATCCCAAACAGCTTTTGCAGTTGCAAGAGAATGATTTCCATCACCTACTGCAAAAAGGAAGGTTGACCCATCAGCAGCACGATTATTTTCTGCAATCTGGGCAACTGCTTCTGTCACCCCAGCCAGCTCGCTTTCACTAGACAAGCCCCAGCCTGTAATACTTCCTCCGTTACACATGAGATTTCCACTGTAAAGAGGAGCATTCTGTTTAGCAAGCTTACCTGCTCCCCCAACAAGAACATCATCTTTGTCATTTACAAGCAGCATAATATGAGGAAGCTCAAGCTGAGCACCCTTACGAATTTCTTTTCGAGGAGGAATGCGTTCTACAATTGTAGCTTCTGTTGCGCGGATGTTTGCTTTACTGAACGGTTCCCATTCATAAGTTTCAAGGTCTATCTGAGCAACTAAACCTTTTCTCATACGTCCAAAAGCTGTTTTTCTTTCTATATAGATAAAGCCGTTGAAAGGAGGAGCAAAGACCTTTGACGGCCCTTCGAGAGCCTCAGGGACCCCAGCATCTCCAAGATATTCCTTCATTGTCTGGCGGATTTTTGCAATTCGTTCAGATTTATCAGGAGCTCCAAGATACACCTCTGGCAAAATTAAATTAAGTGTAGACGGACTTCCCGCTGCACAAGCCTCGGCTTTTTTCCAATAATCCAGATCCTGAGTATATTGATCACACGCAATTACTGACCACTTTGACAAATCAACATTAGCCGGCAGCAAAATTTCCGGTACTTTTAATCCAAAATCTTCAATCTTCTTCATACATTTAAGTATACATCGAGGGAAGAAATTTTGCTATAAGTTATTGATGTGTGATATAATGATTTTGTTTATGAAGGTAAAACAGCAGCCTTTTTGTATTTCTATTCTATTTTTCTCGGCATTTATTTTTACAGCTTGTGTCAGTACAAGAACTACTGCAGACACACCTCAAATAACAAATGATTCGGCTTTTATTCCCGAAGTTTTTACCTGGCAGCCAGTCGCTCCCGGTATTGAACGATTTGATTTTGAAAATTCCGAAATTCCGCTTATTTATCATGCCGTTAAAATTGATTTAACTAACGAAAATCTGGAATTGGAATATTTTCCAGAAACAGCAACCAGAACAGATAAAGAAGGCCGCTTTAACGGACTCAAAACCTCTGTTTTTGCAAAAAAAAATGATTGTATTGTTGCAATAAATGCTTCGCCTTTTGAAGGAAAACTCCTTAGAAAAAAAATCATTGGTATTCATTCAATTGATAACCTCGCCTTTTCTCCTGCAAAAAACAAATATTCAGCTATTACCTTTTCAAAAAATCAGACAGAAACAAGCAATTCCTATATTGCGAATATCTATAAAAATCAATCACAAGAGCTGGCACAAAATTTTGACTTTGCCTTTGGCGGATTTTTTGTTGTATTACAAAATGGTCAGGTTCAAACTTCTTTTGCACAAATTTACGATACTCGCAGCGGAGCCGGAATTTCAGAGGATGGAAAAACTCTGTATCTTCTTGTTGTAGAAGGTGAACGTAAAACAAAAAGTATAGGTCTAACTTACCCTCAGTGCGGACAAATTTTTGCTGCTATGGGCTGTTACAATGCGCTTGAGCTGGATGGTGGAGGTTCTTCGGAATTATGCATAAATGGCAAAAGTATCCTGACCTATAAAACCTGGCGCATTCAGGCAAACAGCTTTGGATTTAGGGAAAGCAGATGACACAAGCACAGCAACAGGTACAAAAACAGGTTCAAAAATTGTCTCAAGTTCAGATTCAGGCTTTAAAATTTCTTGCAATGAATTCCAGAGATTTACGAGATGAAATATACAAGGCCATTGAAGAAAATCCTGCATTAGAAATTGTTTTTGATCCCCTAAAAGTATCGCACTCGTCTTCTGATGCAAACCAGCAGGCGCTCGAAGCACAAGAAAGCCGCGGACAAACATTACAGCAGCATCTTATGGAGCAGCTGAATCTTACAAAGCTTTCTACCGATGAATATGATCTGTGTCAAAAACTCATTTACAATCTTGATGCAAACGGCTGTTATGGTTCTATGCTTGCCCCGGAAACTCTTCTTGACCGTTCACGCCCGCAGCAGACAAAAAAACTTCTCGAAAGCTGCATTGACCGAATTCAACGAATGGATCCTGTTGGAACCTGCTGCCGTACTCTTGAAGAAAGCCTTTTTGTTCAGGCAAAAATTGCCGGAGACTGCCCACCTCTGGCTCTTTTTATTCTTGACGGCCATCTTGAGCTTCTAAACCCGCCGGAAAGTGAAAAAGTTCTTAAAAACTTAAAAAACTTCCTTGCTCAATGGCATTCAAAAACCTTTGCTCCAAAAATTATACTCGATGACCTTGAATTGAATTATGATACTACAGAACAGGCAATTGAATATATTTTAAAGCTTAATCCTCGTCCTGCCGCAGAATATATTTCGGATACTTCGCAGGCTGATTATTTTCGCCCAGATGTAATTCTTTCTGTCGAAAAAAAGCAAGGCGCCGTTTCTTCTGATGATTTTGAAAACGGAATTGTTTCTGCCGGTAATAACTGTGATTTTCATTTTGAAGTCAACTATTCAAACAACAATATTCCACAAATCCGTGTATCACCAAAATTTTCTTTTGACTCACAGGCTGTTCAAAAAGCTAAAGAACTAATTAATGTGCTCAAATTCAGACAATCTTCTATTTTGTTACAGGGTTGTTCTATTGTAAAAGCACAAAAAGCTTTTTTTATAAATGGCCCCGGAAATCTTGTTCCTCTTACCAGGCGGAAAATTGCACAGCAGCTTGGAATAAATGAATCAACTGTATCGCGATTAACAGGACGCAAATCTAACAGAAGCATCCAGACAGAATGGGGCTTGTTCCCGGCAGGATATTTTTTTCCTTCCGGAACTTCAGATTCTTCGGAAGCAATTAAATTCCGTATTCAAGAACTTGTAACACAAGCACGCAATCACGGTCATTCTATTTCAGATTCAAAAATCACAGAGCTTTTAAGTGAACAAGGCATAAAAGTATCACGGCGAACAGTAAACAAATACCGAAATCAGCTGGGCATAGAAAACTCATATAAATAAATGCTTCGACAGGCTCAGCAACCGCACTAAACGAATTCAATTGTTGCCCCTATCCATAAAGTCTGTTATAATAGTAAGATAAGTATTATCTCGGCTGTATTAAAAAAATGAGTTTTATTCAAAATATTTCCGATTTTTTGGAATCAATTTTTAAGCGATCCTCACCCGAAGTTCAAAGAAAGCAGCAGCTAAAAAAGCTCGATGCCGAAATGAGGGATATTCAGCCTGTTATTTACAAAAACGGAAATCTTCAGCCGAATTTTGCCGAAGCAATTTACAGCCTCTATAAAAATACAAAGCTTCTGGACGATTTATTCAGTCTTACTGTTAGTTCCAGCGACATTCCGCGTCAACATCGATTTGAAGCACAACTGATTCTTACAGGTTATTCTCATGCGTATCAGGGTATTATTGAAAGCCTTTCTTTCGAATCGCGCAAAGAAGAAATCATGAGTGAAATACAAAATCCAGATAGGATTTATATTCATCAGCGTACACAGTGTGAAAAAGTATTAAAGGAACTGAATTCTGAAAACTTCCGTCGAATAGATAAAGATATTCTTTCGCTGCGTCAGCTTGTTGATTTTTGTCATATAATGTTTGTGCCGATTCTACAGGTTTTTGACTTGAATTTTAAGGCAGCAGATTTTTCGTACAAACCTTATTATTCCGAAATTCCAATTTCAAAAGCAGTTAACCTTCTTGAAGACCTTTACTATCAGATTTCCGGAATGAAAATAACAACTTCTACTGCTGATCAGGTTATTGCAATAGCCCAGTTAAAAAAAGGAACTGTTCTTTCTAACAGCGAAAGCGATATATATTTGTCTTCACTTAAAAAAATCAATTATATAATTTCAAAGGTTCTTACCGTAGACCGATTAAAATCACTCATACGAATAGCAAAGCAAAATGTTACATACGAGCCAGACGTAGCTACTTACTCAGGTTCTCCTAGACAGGAATTTGCAACAATTTTCCAGGAAAAATTTGATGCCGACGAACAGAGAATCAAATCGGAGCTTCAGGACGAACAGATTACAAGTGAAGTTTCTACGCTTTTCAAAAATACAGCTCTTGATACTTTGTTTGGATACAATGCAGAATCGAATGTTATGCTGCAGCCTACTATTTCGCTTTCTTTCCAGTGGATTCTTCCTATGCGCATTCTTAAAACCTTCCTCCGCCTGTATCTTACAGAAGGAATCAAAGGTCTTTTAAACGATCTTGTAATTGAAGGCTTCTTTAATAATCCTGCATATAAATCTGATTTTTCTACAACAGTTTACGCTGCGATTAATGCTTCCTCAAAACTTCAGGAATTTGAAGATTCCTTTGGAAATGACCAGCACAACAGTATAGCCGTAATGCAAAGCTATGTTCAGGACAGCCATAAAGATAAAGATTTTTACCGCAAGCTTGAAAAAATGGTTGTTACAACAAATAACGAAGCTCATGAACTTTTACAAAAAACAACAGCAACCCTGCATGCCCTTTATAAATATCTGGGAGAACTGCTTGCCGATGCTAAAAAGCCTTCAAGTGAAATTATTTCGAATCTAAAAGTACTCATGATTTCGTCTAGAAACAAAGAAAATACAAATAATCTGGAAATTCAGCACCCGGATTGGAAAATATTTTTTGAAATTATGAAAAACTATGTTATTATTAATAGTGGAGATATGCAATAAATGGATTTTAGTGCTATCCTTGACAATATAAATTCTCAAACTGAAAACAATGCCAAGAAGTCTGATGAACTTGCAAAAGACAAGGAAATTCTAGCACAGTCATCTTATTACGAAAAGCGTATATATGACCTGGAACAGCTTCTTGATATAGCAAAATCCTTTTGTTCTACTCTTGATTTCAGCAAGCTTTTGGAATCTATTGTTTATATATGTATGGCTCAGATGCACGTTTTGGGTGCAGAGATTTTTGTACGTGATCCTATTTCAAATGATGTTTTTAATCTTGAAACATCAAAACATACAGACAAAAATAAAAAGCTTTCTATTCCTGTAAACTCCCCTATTGCTTCTTTACTTTTAGCTTTGAATAAACCGGTAACTATTCCATATATCAAAGAGTTTGAAAAAGATGATAAAGATCTTAAAACTCTTGAAAGCCTTTCTCCAACTCTCATCGTTCCGCTTGTAGAAAGATCAAATCACCTTAGTGGTATTCTTGTTCTTCAGGAACGAATTGCTATTGAAGAAGAAACAACCTATACCGAATATGAACAGAATATGATTATGTCAATTGCATCGCTCGCTACTGTTGCAATTAACAACGCTTCTTTACTTGAAATGTCTTCTACCGATATGATGACTCATCTGCGCTTAAAGTATTTCTTCTTTAGCAAACTGGCCGAAGCAATTGATAAAGCAATACAGGAAGATGGAAATATTGCTGTTCTTATGTTCGACATTGACTTCTTTAAAAAATTCAACGATACCTATGGACACGAATGTGGAGACTTTGTACTGATTTCTGTTGCCAATATAATAAAATCAAGCCTGCGCGAAACTGATATTGCCAGCCGTTATGGTGGAGAAGAATTTACTGTTCTCTTAAGAAAAGGCAAGAAAAATGAAGCAATGAAGGTTGCTGAACGAATCAGAAAAAAGATTGAAGAATATGATTTTGTTTACAATGATCAGCATCTTCATGTAACAGTTTCTGGTGGAGTTTCGGTGTTTGATAAAAAAACAAATCCGGTAGAGTTACCGAATCTATTTGTAAATCAGGCAGACTCAGGACTTTATATGTCAAAGAACAACGGAAGAAACAAAGTTACCTTCTTTGATCCTACTATTCATAAACTCAAAGATAATAATGAATAATACTCCGTTTTTTCGTCGTCCATTCAAATATGTAAATTTCTACGCAACTATTTATCTTATCCTCATAAACGCAATAGTTTATTTTTTGTGCAATTTTATGCCGAATTTAATGTACTATTTGTCGCTCAACGTTGTTTATGTAATTAGAAATAAGATGCTCTGGCAATTTGTAACATACATGTTCGTACACGGCGGAGTAAGGCACCTTTTGTTAAATATGCTGGGGTTATTTTTCTTTGGAATGGGTGTTGAAAGAGCAATTGGCTCAAAAGAATTTCTGTTGTTTTATTTTACGGCAGGATTTTTAAGCGCAGTTCTTTCTTTTACACTTTATTATTTTACCGGAAACTATCGGGTATTTTTATTAGGTGCAAGTGGTGCTGTTTATGCAGTTCTTTTTGCGTATGCAGTGTGTTATCCGCGCTCAATAATTTATTTGTGGTGGGTAATTCCAATTCCAGCACCGATTATGGTACTGATTTTTGCAATTATTGAAGTAGTCAGCGGCTTCTTCAGTTCATCAAATGTTGCTCATTTTACACATTTGTTTGGATTTCTGGTTGCCTTTCTCTACTTTATAATAAGAATGGGAGTGAACCCTTTTAAAATATGGAAAAACACATACAAAGAATAAAGTTTTTTCTGTTTTTCTCGCTGATATTTGCAGGCAGCTACCTTGGTTCTGGTAGTAAGGGCTCGCTTTTTGCACAAACTCCATCAATTGTTCGTCATATAAGGTTTCCAATCTGGGCAGAAGTAGATGCTTACCCGGGTACAGAAGCTGCTACGGCCGATGTTGAGAAAGAGGAATTCAGTTATCCTATTGCAAGAATTAAAGAAACTGTCCCTTTTTTGATTGAAGGTCTTGTTTATGGCTGGAAATTTACTTATGTTCCTTCTGATAAAGCTCGTGGTGTTGAAGAATATTTTGAAATTGAACCTGTTCAAAAGCTTGCTGATGGACAAAAAAATGATGGAGGAACAATTGAATACTCCTCAGTCTGGATAGAAAACAATCGTTTTAATTGTTGGGTCGATTTTACAAGAACAGATCATCAGGTGCAGATATATAATCTATGGTCGTCCATTCAAAATCCAACAATTCAAGGACGGGGATATGGCGACTTAAGCAAAGGTTTTGAAGGAATAAAAGAAGCCGCCCAGGATGCTTTAAAAAACGCGGTTCGTGACTATTACAGGAACCTCGTTAAAAATAAACCAAAGGAAATCACAGGCTCTGTGTTGCTTCGAAAAACTCCACTTTTAGGAATTGATTCAGGACGATATGTAATAAACCTTGATTTTTTTCTAGAATGGGGTACAATAGAAGAGTACACTCAGTTTTGATAAATAATTGGAGGATAATATGAAGAAGATATTTACTTTTACATTGGCTTTGATGCTTGGTGCATGTTTGTTTGCACAGGGAATAACAGGCCGCGGTGCAACAGATGATATTACAGATGCAGAAACATTTGAAGAGCAAAAAACAAGAACAGAAATTATCATACCAAAAGATTTTCATACAACCGATACTACTGCTAGTGTAAGGATTGAATATTCACCGATGTATGATGAAGTTCGCATTTATTATGAATGTATGTATGTTACTTATGACCACGGACAGGCAATGAATGCAGTTCTTGAATGTCTTGAAGATTTCCGTGTTGAACACAAGTACAATCTTTACCGCTATCTTAAAGAAGATAAAACAAAATACTTTAAAGACGACAAAAAAAGAAGTAAAGCACAGTATTATTCATATGTAAAATTTTACCGCTAATACTTCTTATTTTATCTAAAATATTGTACAATAAAGGCCGGTGTGAATTTTTGTTCGCGCCGGCTTTATTTTTTGTAAAAGATTCCCGTGTCAAGCACGGGAATGACACATTTCTGTCATTGTCGGGCTTGACCCGACAATCTTTGTAGGAAAAAACATATGGACGTTAAAAACATCATCAAAAATCTGCATCCACTCGAAATTAAGGTTTTGTTAAAGTATTCGGGACAGGATGAACTTACTTCAGAAAAACTTCAGAAGGAGCTGGACTACAAGGAAGGTCATGCAAACCAGGCTTTCTCATGGCTCAGCGGAAAGGAGCTTCTTAAAGAAATCCGCCGTACTCCACATACATATTTTGAAATTACAGACTATGGCCGCGCAATGGCTAAAACAGGCACTGTAGAAGAACGCATGGTTGCTTTTTTGAAGGCAGACGGTGCCCACACAATGCCCGAAATTGCTGCAGGCATTGGTCTTGAACAAAAAGATGTCGGTTCTGCTTTTGGTCCGCTTGTAAAAGAGGGCGTTCTTAAGATGAATGCAGAAAAAAAGGTTGAATATACCGGAGCTGCATTGCCAGAACGCATTACTTTGACCAGTGGCCTGATTAAGAAGGCCTGCGACGCTGCCGACGGACTTTTGAACAAAGACGATTTGACAGGGGCTGAAATTGAAGCAATGAACGGTCTTGCCAAAAAGCGTGGTGCCGCAGATGCTCCATTCAAGATGATTGAACGCGAAACTGTTTTCTATAAGCTTCAGACAGGTTTTGAGGCTGTTCGCGACGCACTTAAAGCAGCCGGTGTTACAGGTAACGAAATTGGCGAAATTACACCAAAAATGCTTGCAACAGGCGACTGGAAAAACGGAACCTTCCGCGGTTACAATATTGCTGTTCCTCCTGCACGTATTATTCCGGGTAGAACAAATCCTTATGTTCAGTTCCTTGAAAGTGTAAAAGACAAGCTTTGTTCTTTGGGCTTCCAGGAGTTTGATGGTCCGCTTGTAGAAACTGAATTCTGGAACGGCGACGCTTTGTTCATGCCACAGTTCCATGCTGCCCGCGATATTCACGATGTATACCGCATTAAAAATCCTACTCATGCAAAATTTATTGAAGAACCATATTTGAGCAACGTTAAGGCTGCCCACGAAACTGGTGGAAACACAGGAAGCCGTGGCTGGAACTACACTTTTGATAACGAGTTCACACGCCGCCTTATTCTGCGTTCACAGGGAACCGTACTTTCTGCACATCAGCTGCATAAGGCAGAAGTTCCTGGAAAATATTTTGGTATTGCCCGCTGTTTCCGCTACGACAAGGTAGATGCAACTCACCTTTCTGACTTCTATCAGACAGAAGGTATTATTGCCGGAAACGATGTTACTTTGCGCGACTTGCTCGGAATGCTCAAGATGTTCGCAACAGAAATTGCCGGAGCAGAAGAAGTTAAGTATGTCCCAGGTTACTTCCCGTTCACAGAACCAAGTATCGAAGTTCATATCAAGCACCCTGTTCTGGGATGGTTTGAGCTTGGTGGTTCAGGTATTTTCCGTCCGGAAGTTACAAAAGCTATGGGGCTTGACTGTCAGGTTCTCGCCTGGGGTATTGGTATTGACCGCATGGCATTGATGGCTCTTGGCTTGAATGACTTAAGAGAGCTTTTCTGCGAGGATATTGAAAGAGTAAGATTGCGTAAAGCTAAATTTTAGTAAGAGATTCCCGGGTCAAGCCCGGGAATGACATGTCATTGTCGGGCTTGACCCGACAATCTATTTTACCAACCCATCAATAGCCGGAGCAACGGCTTTTCTTACTTCAGACAAATCTTTTGCCTCTAAAACTGCAATTCTAAAAATTGATGATTCAACCAGAATGTAAATAAGTTCTACAACAGAGTGTACATTCAGGTCGGGTTTGAATTCGCCGTTGTCAATTCCGCGGATTATTACTGTGCTTAAAAGGTGGCGCAGACGGATAATTCGGCGGTGGATTTTTTTCTGAGGGTTTTCGTTTGCTTTTTTAAGTCCAAGCAAATATGAATGAAGAACGTTGAAAAGCTTGAGATTCTGTTCGCAGTAATCAATAATAAGATTGACCATTTTAGAAAGGGCATCGTGGGCGCTCAAGGTTTCATCCTCGATTATGGCTTTTAAATCGAGCTCCATGGCAATAAGAATCTGCTTAAGGCTGCCTACAAAGATTTCTTTTTTGTTATCAAAATAAATGTAAAGGGTTGTACGTGTAATTCCGCAGCTGTCTGCAATTTTCTGGAAGGTTGTATCTTCGTAGCCTTCGGTTGCAAAAACATCAAGCGAGCGTTCAAGAATATCGTGTCGTCTTTTGTCGTGTTCTACTACAATTGCCATTGCTCTTCTCCACTGTCATTGTCGGGCTTGACCCGACAATCTTTTATAAATATAAAACTTTGTATCCAAATTTCCAGCCTTGAGTGCTTTTATGCTTCCGGTTTTGTGACCAAAATTTTCCATAAAGCTTTCGTGTGAAGTTATTATGCCCAAATCCCAACCAGGAAAATCTTCCCAGAGCGAGCCCATCTTCTTATAAAGTGCCGCAGCTTGTTCTTCGTCTCCAAGGCGTTCACCATAAGGTGGATTGCATAACAACAGACCGTTGTCATAAGGTGCTTCAAGATCGGCAAAATCACTTTGAATGAAATCCGGGCGTGGAATGTGTGCGCTTATGCCAATTGACTTTAATGCCCGACCAGCCATCACGCACGCATATTCTGCATTCTTTTTGGCACGTTCAACAGCGGCGGCATCTATATCTGAACCGGTTATACGAACTTCAACATCGGTACGAATCGCTTGTGCTTCCTGCTGGCGAATTTTTTCTGCGCGTGCGGCATCATAAAACGGAAGATTTTCTATAGCAAAGCGCCTGCCAAAACCAGGTGCAACATTAAAAGCATAAAGAGTTGCCTCTATTGCAATTGTACCAGAACCACAGAAAGGGTCGTGCAATGGTGTTTTTCGGCGCCACATCATTTCCTGAAGAAGAGTTGCTGCAAGTGTTTCGCGCAAAGGAGCAATGCCTCCGTCTGTACGGTAGCCTCGTTTGTGAAGAGGAAGCCCCGAAAGATCCAGCAAAATCAGAACTGTATTTTCATCGACATAAACACGAATATCACTCTGTTCGCCTGTTTCGGGCATTGAGCTCATGTGCCAAACGTCACCGCATTTTGAATAAATTGCTTTATGAACCATTCCCTGAATTGAATGTTCTGAATTAAGCTTTGATTTATAAGTACGAACCTTATCTACCACAACGCGGGTATCTTTGTTTAAGTAGTCCTGCCATGGAACACTATAAGCCCCATCGTATAATTCATCAAAATTATAAGCGCTGTATTTTGCAAGCTGCAAATAAACTCTGTCGGCAGTACGAAGACATAGATTTGTACGGAATAAAGCATCATCGTCGCCAAAAAAACTAACGCGCCCTGGAGCATTTGATTCCAGTTTATATCCGAGATGTTTAATTTCATTGCCGAGGATTTTTTCAGCCCCTACGGCACAAAGAGCAACAAGAGTATTCATTATTCGTTATCACTTGTTGTGGAATAATCAAAGCCTGCTTTACCATGTTCTGGTTCAAGCTTGATAGTAGAAAGTGTTGTTCCAATACTATCTTTGACTGTAATCGGAGAAAGGTTTGTCCAGGAAACACATTGCAAAACATCTTGGTTTTTACTGTTATATACAGTTTTCTGTCCAACAATTCCTAAAAGTTTAATTTCCTTGTAAAGAAATTCCTCCGGAAGCAAGGCCTTTAGATTTACTGCTGTTGTATCGGCAGCTGTAGTTCCTTCGTGTGGAAGTTCAAAAACCTGAATATCGGTTCCACACTCAAAAACGAGTGCCGGATAATATTTTGCTATATCTTTTATTACAGAATCATCAGGAGCTGTAAAAGCTGCGTTCAACGGTGATGTTGTTAAAAACATCTTTTCTGCATCATATACATAGTGAATATTTGTGGTTGTATAAGCAATCTGGTTTTTTTGCTCTGCACCACCCGAAATACTCTTTTGTTCTGACCATTCTGTTCTGTTCTTTACTCCATTCTTATCTGTAAAACGCAAATAATAACGATATTGAGTTGCTGTAATAACATTGTGATCATCATAATGCATAGTCTGATCCGAGGTATCTTCTATTCCTTTTGGAAAAACAATAGCGACTCTTTCAATTGTTCCCTCATCATTATTTTGACGATAGATTGTAATACTTTCTGTATTTGAACTGATATACGGAGCTATTATTTCAAAATAACCGGAGCGGATAACAACATCGGGTCTATCCAAATAATTTGTATTTGTAAGATTAAATTTACATCCGTTAAATACAATTGCGGTAAAAAAAGCAAAAATTAAAAAGGAAACATTTGTTCTCTTCATAAAACACCTCAGAGTATAGTTAACTTTATTTATTATCGGCAGAATTCGCTTTTTTCTTTGCTATAAAATAAGAACCGACGGCTAAAAGTATTCCACCAAGAATCATCAAAAAGCAGAGCAATTGACCTGTAGAAAAATTTGTAAATGATGTGTTTTCGTAAATATTTGCGGTTTTGTCGCCAATTATAAAACCTATTTCTTCATCTGGTTCACGGAAATATTCAATAAAAAAGCGGAAGAAACCATAGCCAGCTGTATAAATGCCTGCAAGTAAGCCATCAAACTTTTTATGCTTTCGGCAAAGCCAGATTATTGTCCAAAGAATGATTCCTTCAAAAAATGCTTCATAAAGCTGACTCGGATGACGCGGAAGATTTACCAGCCGCAGGTTTGAAATATCCATCCCGATTTTTGAAGCCATATTCTGAACCCATTCAAGAGAAGAAGAAAAACGTTCTGCAGCAGGAAAAACCATTCCCCAAGGCATTGTTGTAACACGACCATAAAGTTCGCCGTTTAAAAAATTTCCCAGGCGGCCAAAGGTGTAGCCAAGAGGAATACAACAAACCATTGCATCTATCCAGCGTAAAACAGGCTGCTTGTGACGTTTACACCAGAATATCATTCCCAAAAGTCCGCCAATGAATCCACCATGATACGACATTCCTGCAAAACCCGTGTAGTTTCCTTTTCCATCAAAAGGCCAGAAAATAAGCCAGGGTTTGTGCCAGTAAAGACCTGTTCTGTCGTAAATGAGCGTAGAACCTACTCGTGCACCTATAAGTAAGAAAAGAATTCCTGTCCCAAGAAAACTGAAAAGATCATCTTCTGTAATTTTGTAGTTTTTTCCGGCAATTGTTCGTCCATCGAGCATTCCTTCGTTTGCAATTTTTCTAAGCAGAAAATAAGCTGTACCAAAAGCAAACACATACATGAGCCCATACCAGCGCAAAAGTCCTAAGAATTTTACGCCGGGAAAAATTTGCGGATGAATCCAAGATGGAAAGTTTATATATAAGAACATTTAGATTTTGAACCCCTGCTGAACAGCTTTTACGAGTTTTGACTTAAGCAGCTGATTTTCTTTTTTCAACTGAATTAAATCAAACTGCTGGGTTTTAATCATTTCGGCAAGTTCGCCAATTGTAAGTTCACCACCGCCAACTAAATCTTCAATTCCCGAAAGCTTAAAATCATAATCGCTGTTTGCTTCTTCTTCGGCATTGATGAATGTGTCGGAATTAAAGTTTTCAGGATCAAAATCCCCGTCAAAATATCGAGGTGGAGTTTCTATAACCTTGTCTGCAATGCGGTAAATTGCCTGACCAAGTACAGACTGAGGTTTATAAACAACAAGCGGCAACTGTGAAGAAAGCGCTTTGTCCTGAAGCATATCGCGGTACATAATTCCAAGAAAATCGATGTCCAGACCAAGATACTGGTTACAGGAAGTTTTGATTCTCTGAGCTTTATTTGCATCTGCCGGATTTTCTATCATATTCATTACAAGTCGAGGGCGGAACTGCTGCATTCGGCTTATAAAAAGCTGTGTAGTTTCGGGATCAACTTTGCCAAGAGCCTGAACAAGCTGTGGAATATAAAGTTTTTGCATGCTGGCAGAATCTTTTTTAAGATTATCCAGAAGCTCACGGCCAGGAGTATTCTTTTTGAAGGTTGTGTAAAGCAGACGGAAAACTGCATTTTTTAAGAAAAGGTATCCGTTAAGTGTGGCAGTTACTGCAGGAGCCGAAACAACAATTCCCTGTGGAGAAAGCAGGAACATATCAAGAATAAACTGATGAGTTCCGGCGCCAAGGTCAAGAATCAAATAATCGGTATCTATGTTTTTAAGATTTCGAATAAGCTTAATTTTTTGAGTATGCTTGAGCGAAGTTAAATCTGGAATCTGACTGTCTCCGGCTACAAAGCTTACATTCTGATAATCTGTTGGCTGAATGATATCCTTAAACATGGTTTTTTCTGTAAACCATGACCCAAGACTTGCAGCTCCCGGATGCTGACCTATTACGAGATGAAGGTTAGACGCGCCAAGGTCCAGGTCTACAAGAACAACTCTTTTTCCCTGCTGTCCCAATGCGATTGCTAAATTTGCAGAAAGAAGGCTTTTTCCTACACCACCCTTTCCACTTGCTATAGGTATTATCTGTGCCATGTCTTCCATTATAGCATATAAATTGCTTATTGTACAAATAAGAGATTTATATTTTAATATACGTGTCATTGCCGTGCTTGACACGGCAATCTATTCTTATAAAAGATTTCCGGGTCAAGCCCGAAAATGACAGACATAGGAGTTTTTTATGAAAAAATTGTTTAAGTTTGCAGTAATTCTGTCTGCAATACTTTTTATTTCTTGTACTTCAACCAAGTCACAGAAAAATGATGTTCAGTTTAAGCTCAACCCCGATGTTCTTGAAGGACAACTTGATAATGGAATGAGTTATTATATTCTGGAAAACGCTTATCCCGAAAACAGAATATCTCTAAGGCTTGTTGTAAAGGTTGGTTCAATTGCCGAACAGGAAAACGAGCTTGGTGTTGCTCACCTTATTGAGCATATGTGTTTTAATGGCACCGAACATTTTGAAAAAAATACACTTGTAGATTATGCCGAATCAATTGGTATGGATTTTGGTGCCGAAGTAAATGCTTACACTTCTTTTGAAGAAACAGTTTACAAACTCGAAATCCCGGCCGACAATCCGGAATTTATTGATACAGCACTTTTGATTTTCCACGACTGGGCAAGTGCAGTTACCTTTGACCCTGAAGAACTTGATAAAGAGCGCGGAGTTGTAACAGAAGAATGGCGTGGTCGTCTTGGTTTGAGCGGCCGACTGACAGATACAGTGCTTCCTTTTGAGCTTGCAGATTCTTCTTATGTAGGAAAACTACCGATTGGTAGCATGGATGTTATTGCAAACATCACCCGCGACGAGGTTGTAGCCTTTTATGAAAAATGGTATCAGCCGCAGAATATGGCAGTTATAATTTCTGGTGCTCTTGATCCTGCAACTATAGAAGGTCTTGTTAAAAAGAACATGGGAAATATTCCTGCTGCCACTAAAAAGAATACTTTGGAAAAAGGTTTTGTACCTGCCCGCACACAAAAAGATATTCTTGTTTTTGCAGATCCGGAATGGCCGTATTCACAGGTTCAGCTTGTTGCCCTTGATGAAGACAATAAGCCGATGACAACAGAAGCAGACCTGCGCCGTTACTATCTTACACGCATTGTTGATGAAGTAATGAATAACCGCTTTTCCGAAATTACTACTGACCCACAGGCTCCTTGGCTTATGGCACAGGCAATCAATTATACAGAAACTCACAGCGCAACTTTTGACGGACTGGTGTTTGTTCCAAAAGACGGCATGATGTGGGATGCATTTGCCCGGGTTCTTGATGAAGTAGATCGTGCTCTTTTGTTTGGAATTACTTCATCTGAATTTGAACGTACACGCGATTCACTTCTTGCAACAGAAAATCAGTGGTACGAAACAAGCGAAACAACAGATTCTCAATCAAGAGTTAGCGGACTTGTAGATTACTTCTTAACCGGCGAAACATTTATGTCTGATGATGACTTTATTGCTGCTGCCCGAAAGATTCTTGCTTCCATAACACTTGATGAAGTAAATGCCCGTGCTCAGGATATTTTTGAAGGTCGCGGAATGCTTGGTATGTTCTATATTCCAGAAGCTTATGCCGGTGAAATGCCTTCAAAAGAAGAAATCATAGATTTCTGGGAAAACTACAAAAGCGAAGCAGAAATGACTGCTTATGAAGATACCGCTGCTCAATCAAGTATAATGGAACGCCCTGCAACAAAGGCTACGGTTGCTTCTAAAAAAGCTCTTACCGAACTTGGAGCAACAGACTATGAGCTTTCAAACGGAGTAAGGGTTATCATTAAGAAAACCGATTTTGATAAATCTGTAATTTTTATGAGTGCCCTCAGTAAAGGTGGTGCTTCTTTGGTAAGTGACTCTGAATATGCTTCGGCAATTTTCTCGCCGTATTATACAATTTATTCTGGAATCGGCGGTATGGATATTAACCAGCTGCAGAAATTTTTGTCTGATAAAACTATAGGCATTAATTGTGTTCTTGATGAACGTGATGAAAAAATAGTAGGTCAGGCTAGTCCTACAGAGCTGGAACTTTTACTTCAGCTTGTAAACAGAATGATTGCCGCTCCTCAATTTTCAGATATCGGCTGGAACTACAGTTCGCTTATGCTTGATACTCAGGCAAAGCAGTATGGTGTTCAGCCTTCTGATGTGTGGGCACAAAAAATCAGTCAGGTTCTTTACGGAGATTCTGTACGACATTCTGTAGGAATAAATCCTGAGCTTGTTGCCGCTTATAATCGCCAGGATGCCGAACGCCTGTTTAAGGAACGCTTTGGCAATGCTGCAGATTTTACTTTTGTTTTCTGCGGTGACCTTGACGAACAAAACGTTCTTGATTTGTGCTGCTATTATCTTGGAAGCTTACCTGGAAACACAAAAGCCCGCGAAGAAGGAAAATACGAGCCTTTTACTTTCCCTAAAGGAATTACAAAAGAAGTTGTAAAAAAAGGTCAGGATGAAAAGGGTCAGGTATTCATTGCCTTTGGAGGAAACCTGCCTGCTTCTAAGAGCGTAGACGAAACTTATAAGGACATTGCACTTTTGGAACAGCTGCGTGCCCTTGTAGACATCCGCCTGCGTGAAATTATCCGTGAAGACAAGAGCGGTACTTATGGTGTAAATGTTTACAAGAATATGGATGGATATCCTGAGCGATATTTTGAATTCCAGATTTCTTTTGGCTGCGAGCCTGCACGTGAACAGGAGCTTACAGATGAAGTTATTGCCGCAATCAATACTCTTCGAAGCGAACTTGTAGATCAGACTTACATTGAAAAAATCAACGAGTCATACCGCCGTAACTTTGAAGCAAATCAGACAAATTCTTCATGGTGGATTGATATACTCAATGCAATTGAAGTTTTGACTTACATGCCGGTAGAAGCTGCCTGCGACCCTGCCTGGGTAACAGATATTACTACTGCCAAGGCTATGAAGGATCTTGCCGTAAAATATCTTGATACTTCAAATTATGTAGCCGTATATCTGGAGCCAGAAAAATAGCGCGGTTCCTGAGGCTCTCGAAGGGTGACCCGGCAATCTTTTTCAGGATCACATTATGGACTATTTACTAATAGGCACATTTTCAGTAATAATCATCGCTCTGCTTGCGGCAATTGCTGTAATGAATGCACACCGCAAGCTTAAACATGCCCGCAAAAAAAAGGCTTCAAACCTGCAGCCGGTCCGTTGTCCTGTATGCCAGAGTGAACTTTTTGTGGGTGAACAGCTTGTTTCAAAAGTCTATCGCCCAATGAAAGTTCCCGACCAGCTTATGACAATTCAGGGTTGTCCGCACTGCTATCCTAAGTGTGAACCTGGAGTAGCACGTGTGTGCCCTGTTTGTCATAAAGCAATTGCCCCAGATCAGGCATTGACAGCGCGCTTGTTTAACAAAGCTGTTGGTAAAAAGCATGTGCATATTATCGGGTGTTCCAACTGTCATAAGCCTAGGGCGGATTAAAACTTTGGCTTATGTAAACATTTACACGCAATTCTTTAGACAAGATTCTTTTTGCGTGTATGAAAAGCCATTATCGATGTTGTGTTACACGCGGAAAAATCCTTTTGTGTTCACTTTGCGTGTACTTTTGAGATTTACCGGGGTTTTTAAGGGCAGACGCCCCTATTTACTATCCCCTATAATTCCTATAAAATTATGCTATGAATATAATTGTTGTTGGCAGTGGTGGTCGTGAGCACACCATTTGCTGGAAGCTTGCTCAAAGTTCTTTGGTTGATAAAATTGTGGTTGTGCCTGGAAACGGTGGAACTGCAAAAGAATCAAAATGCGTTAATGTAAATCCTAAAGATTGTGATTATATTG
>JAFZWX010000100.1 GCA_017617145.1 Treponema sp.
TTTGATGGATACGTATTGCGGAGCGAATGTTATATAAGCACTTTGCTTTTGTCCAAGTCCAATTATTAGGTAAATCAAAAGGTATTTCTTCTTCTATGTCTATAACAGTTCCATCAGCGAACTGCTCATAATGCCGTTTATCACTTCCTACAAAAATAAATGAGTCTTTTTTATCGGCTTTTAATTCACCTTTTTTGATTTTTTCAGCTTTTTCTGCACGGATTTTTTCAAGTAGTTTTTCGGCACTTTCATCAGCTGGATTTTGAGGAACAAGTTTTCCGTGTATTGCTAAGTCTAAGACTTTCTGGCGTAGAGCTTTGGTGTTCATAATACGACCTTAAAGGTAAAAGAGTTCTGTACATTATCCATTTTGGTTGCAAGGTTTCCAACCTCACTTTCAATCCAGTTTATACTTTCCAAAAGTTCTGTATGTAATGTATTAAGGTTCTGAAAATGATTGATTCTTTCACAATGTGATATTCTGTTTCTTAAGATTCTAAAATCTTCAAAGCGTTTCTGCATAATCTTTGCAGTACGCATATATTTAGGACAATTTGGAAATGCGTTCTTAAGCATATAGCCCTGGTAAGGGTACTGCGAAAACTTTTTAGAAACAAAGGATGTCCAGAATCCAAGACTTAATTCTGCAACTATTCTGTCATGTGTTACAACGTGATTGTGCAGTTTTATTGTCTTTTTGGCATCATTAATTTTTTGAATGCTCTTTGAATCCATAGGAAGAATGTCAAACCATTCTTTTCCATTTACATAATCTGTAAGAGCTTTATCAATTGCATTTCGCAGGCTTACTTCAAAAAAATGGAGTAAAGGATAAAATGAACGGCAAACTTCTATATTGTTCAGATAGTTGTTTATTGTATCTTCTTTATTTTTGCCTGTATAAGGCAGTAATCTTATTTGAGTAAGTGCATTTTCTATGTTATCGTACTGATTCTGGTTCATATTTCTCACATTTTACTTGATTTTTACTAAATGTTATAGTAGATTATAAGGGTAAGCCGCGGGATTCCTTCTCCCTGCCTTGAGCAGGTGGTTCATCGAAAGATGGCGTAGGGACCGCGGACTGTTTTTTTAACCCTCAATTCCCTGTAACAATCCTGCAAGCTCTCCAATCGCATTATTTATATTTGCACCTTTTTGCTGAATAGTTGCAAACAATTCTTTTAGAGTTACATCTTCCAAATCGTCTTTATCTTTAATCCATGAAATATCAAGACTGGTTTTATCCCGTGCAAGAAGTTCTTCCGCACTGAACTTCTTCCATCTACCTGTAGGATTTTCTTCGCTCCATGTTTCTTTTCTGTCCTGCATATGGCCAGAGCAATAGCAGCTTACAAAGTCATCAAGATCAGAACGTTTAAGAGGCTTTGTTGCAAGGGTGTGTTTAATTCCTGTACGGTAATCATAATACCAGGTTTCTTTCGTTGGTTCTCCTTTTGTAAAGAAGATTACATTTGCCTTTACACCGTTTGCATAAAAGATACCTGTAGGAAGTCTTAAAATAGTATGGAGATTAAATTCTTTCAAAAGTTTTCGTCTGATTGTTTCTCCAGCTCCGTCAGCAAAAAGAACATTATCAGGAAGAACAATACCGGCACGTCCACCGTTTTTCAAAAGCTCCATAATATGCTGCAAAAAGTTCAGCTGGTTGTTGCTTGTTTCAACAATCATTTTGCGTACATTTCCGGCTCCTGCTGGTCTTGTTCCAAATGGTGGATTTGCAAGAACTACATTTACAAGATGTTCCGGATCTTTTTCCAAAGAGTCTTTGCAGCTGATTGGTGTTGTATCTGTACCAATGTCATGAAGATACATGTTCATACTTGCAAGTGTTACTACTAGAGGAGTAATATCATTACCGCTCAAAAGTTCTGTCTGAAGCTTTTTTAAATCAGTAGGATTTACAACCTGCTTTTTCATAAACTCATAAGCAGCAAGAAGGAATCCGCCTGTACCACAAGCAGGATCACATACACTTTCGTCTGCTTTTGGAGCAACACAATCTACAATAGCCTGAATCAAAGGTCGTGGAGTAAAGTATTGTCCTGCACCAGATTTTTTATCCTGTCCGTTCTTTTCAAGAATGCTTTCATAGATTGCACCTTTCAAATCACCTTCCATAAGCCAGGTTTCTTCGTCAATCATAGAAATAAGTTTTGAAAGATGTACAGGTGTATTTATTTTATTCTGTGCTTCTGTAAAAATTGCACCAATCAATCCGTCCTGTTTGCTAAGAACTGAAAGAATCTTTGAATATTCAGAAGTTAAATCTTCTCCCTTTAATCTAAACTTCAAAAGATGTTTCCATGAGCAGTCTTCTGGCAAAGAACTTTTTACGCCACCAAAAGTTACGTTCTCATCATCCATTTTTAAGAAAAGAAGATATGTAAGCTGTGTAATATAATCTGTAAAGCCAACTCCAGCCGCAGCCAGAATGTCAGCCATATTCCATACTTTTTTTGTTAAACTCTGTTCCGTTTTTGCATTATTATTTTTTGAAACTTTTTCTTTTGCCATTTATTAAGCCGCCTTTAGTTGTAGTAAGAATTGTGAATAATATTCTAGTTCTTCATCAAGTTTTTCGTTTGTATAGATTTTAATTGTTTGTCCTAACAAGGTTGGGTTATAAGTAAATAACTCTTGTCTTGTTATACAGCCTGTCTGTGCTACATAATCAGCGATGATTCTAAGCACTTCCTTCTGGTCATCTGTAAACTGACGTTTTACATTACCTAAATGCTGACCAATATACAAGCCGTATCTCTGGCCAATAATTCCATTTATACTCTGTAATCCTTCAATCTTACCATATGCAAAACGAACAAGCTGAATAAGATTTGTCAGAGTTTGTCTTTCAGTTTTATCCTTCAATGGAATAACGTTTTTCTGAATCTTATTGTTTTTGCTCAAAGTGTTGTAAGCATCCCAGATTACTCCCAAATCTCTGAACACTGGATTTACAGCTATAAGTTTATCTCGCAGGTCAATAAGCATAGGATTTGTTATAGATTTTTCTTCATCATAATAAAGGATATGAAGAGCTTCTATATCATCTGAATGTTTTTCGCAGTAATCTTCAAACTGCTTAGTATATTCTTCGCTGTCTTTTTCTGAAAATCCAGAATAAGTTACATTATCTTTTCCAGGTCTTAGGATTTTATAATATCCTTTTTCAAGTTCCAGTAATTTTTCACGAGCTTCAGGACTATCAATCAAATTAGAAACAAGAATCTTTCTTTCATTGTTATCATGCTGATTGTCTATATATTCCGGGAGTGTTCCAGATTCCAAAGCCTTAAAAATATTAGCCCCCAAAACATCCATTGGAATCTTAGATAACTTTTCAAACTCGTCCTTATGACGCTGTTCTGTTCTGCGGTTTATAAATACAAGTTTTTCAGCCAGGAACTCTAAATATTCATCAGGCAGATTTCCCATTGCCATCTTTTCAAGCACTTTTTCAAGTGTTAGAACTTCTCCTGGCTCTCCGCCGCCATGTGGCTTTGGAATCTTCTTTTCACTTTCCGTAACACCCACAGCATCAATTAAATAGAAAAGCTCTTTTGTATCTGCGTTAGGCGTAATGGTTCTAAGAACATCATCATCTATACTTCGGCAGCCGCGACCTTTCATTTGTGTGTACAAAACAGAAGAATGAATATCCCTCATAAAAACAAGGACTTCAAGAGGTCTAACATCAGTACCTGTAGCAACTAGTGTTACCGTTACTGCAATTCTAAAATCCTTTTCCTTCCTAAAATTATCAATTAATGTATTAGGATTTTTTTCTGCTTTACAGGTTATTTTCTGTACAAAGTTTTCAGGTAAAGTTTCATTAGGAAACTTCTCTTTAAAAGAATCTTTTATTATTTTTATAATCAATTCTGCATGATTATCGGTTTTTGCAAAGAACAGAGTTTTTGGAATATAATTCCAGTCTGGCTCTCGGTTAGGAAACAGCTTTGAATAAACTACATCTCTATATTCATCAACAACTTTTTTAATCTGAGTCGGATTTACAACACTCCGGTCTACTTCTGTGCTGGTATAAACTTGAGTCTGCTCCTGAACATAAAGTTCTTTTTCGCCGGTGCGTCTGTTTACTTCAAATACTTTTTCGTTTTCCTTAATATCTCCGCCGCTTTCGGTAACTTCAGTTTTAATTCTATAAATACGAGGCGGAACATTTATTCCATCAGAATAGGACTGTTCAACAGAATACTGGAATGTAGGATCATATTTTCCAGCAATAACTTCCTTACAATTAAAGAATGCATAAGCCTGTGGAGTAGGAGTTGCAGTCAAACCAATAATTCTTGCGTCTTCAAAATATTCCAGAACTCTTCGCCAACGTCCATAAATTGAACGATGACATTCATCTACAATTATGAGCTGGAAGAAGTCTTTTGGAAGTGTGATTTTTCCATCTAATTTAACAGGTGCATATAAGTCATCATCATCTTTAAAGAACTTATCTTCATCGTTTAAATCATCAGCATCATCATCTGTGTCTGTAAATGTCTGTCCTGTTAGAACAGCATAAAGGCGTTGAATTGTACTAATACATACAGCAGATTTTTTTGCTTCATCAGCTTTCTTAAGACGGATTACAGGAAATATCGAAGAAAAAGATTTCTTGTTTTCAGTAAGCTTAAACTGATTAAATTCATTTTCAGTCTGTCTTCCAAGATTGTTTCGGTCTACTAAATAAAGAATGTGTTCAACCGGCGTATAATTCAATGCCCTGTAACTCATCATACAGGCTGTAAATGTTTTACCACTTCCAGTAGCCAAATCTAAAAGACATCTGTTAATTCCACGCTTAAAGCTTAATTCAATTTCACTTATTGCTTCATGCTGACATTTTCTAAGTTTACCAGGCTTAGCTTCTGGAACAGCAGGCAACATAGCAAATTCTGAAGTAACCGGAGCTTTTAATTCCTTTACAATATATTTCGGCGAGTGCATACATGGTACACCCTTATTGTCTTTTACCTCTTCAAATTCAGTATCTTCTTTTCTAAGATCCTTGAACTTAATAACTTCACCATTAGAAATATATGCAAAAGGTAAAGGCTTGCACCATACAGGAATGTCATTAGGAATCTGTTTTGTATATTTTTCAGCTTGTAACTGAACGTCTTCTTCAAGAGGATTTTCGGCGCGCTTAGCTTCCAGAACACCAATGGCTTTTCCATCAAGATAAAGATAATAATCTGCTTCCAGGTTACCAATTAAAAGCTCTTCTTTTACAGCCATAGCATTAATTCGGTCAGTTCGTTCCTTGCGTGAAACTACTGTCCAACCAGCATCTTGTAACATTCTATCTATTTTTTCACGAGCTTTCTGTTCAGGAAGCAAATCTTTTTCATCTGCCATTAATCGCCTCGATGTTCTGATAATAAAACATTATTAGAACATTATAGCATATTTTTCAGTTTTTTCTATTATAATGTGATTTTAGAGTAATAAGATTTTGTTTTTACAAATTCACTTTTGCGTGTAATATTAATTTGTTTTTCTTTACTTCTGCAATTTCATAAGTATAAGTAGTTTCTTCCTCTTTGAACATTTTCTGCATTGCTTCAACGTATCTCCAGAATAGTGTAATTTTACGTTTTCCTTTTTCCTGCATCTTTATATCAAAAGCTAAAACAAATATTGCATTTTCAATTATACGGTCTTTTGGTTCCATTGCAGCTGTCAGATAATCAAAAAAGAAACACGGCTGTTTTATACATTCATCTGTAAGTTTTTTGTTTTCAAATTTTTTAAGAATTATTCCGTCATTATAGTGCTTATTGATTTTCTCAATATATTCAGGAAGATTACGGATAAACAGATTTTCGATTTCATCGCATACCGGCTCAAAGCTTAAAATCATAAATATTTCCTTCTATATATATTGATTACAGATTGAATATCTGCCGGTATTTCAAATGTTGTGTTGTCTGGTTCATTCTGCTTGTTTAGAAAATCTTTCTTCTTAAGAATGAACAGTTTTACAATTGCTTCTTTCAAATCTGCTGGAAAAGTCAGAGGCAGGAATCCGGCATTGTAATTTAAGAAAACAACATGTCCTTCAAGTCCTGTGTCTATAAACAAGATTCTTCTGCCATCTATAACACAATGCGGCACACGCAGCTTTGTGTTCATATCAATGATGTTTATCATTTCAGTAATATGTTCCTGCTCAGTAAATACCATGCAGTCTTTTACAGTTTGCAGCTCATTATAGTTTTTATCTTCAAGAGAGTAACCTAAAAGCTTTTCAATGAAAGTAAGAGTTGCATTGAAAATAAGAATGTCTGTATCAATTTCATCTGCATTAAGCTCTAATATTTTTTGTAGTTCTTCAAAAGTAAATGGTTTCAAATCTCTTTCCTCGGAAAAGCGGGGCAAAGGCAAGTATAACCTTCGTTCAGTCAAAAGCAAGGCCAAGCCGCTATCGCGGTGCTGCGCAGCCTTGCTTTTGTCTTCACTTCGGTTTTGGATTTTTCGCCCCCGCTTTCCAAAGGGCAATATATATTGCTCTTTGGTTATGGGTTATTCTTCTGCTGTTTTCAGAAGCACCATGTTTTTAGCAGGTCTTGTCACAAGGAAGCCGTCGCGTTTTCTAAAACGCATAAAGAGTTCACCGTATTCAAGTGATTCTGTTGTTTCATCAAAACGCTTGATTTCAATTCCTTTGCGGTTTCCGTGAATGATTCGTTTTGGATTCATAAAGATTGCAAAAACTGTATCTTCTTCAATTTCTGAGAACTGTGGAAGAAGTCTGCTCTCGATTACATCATATCCATCAAGACGGCTTGGCATTCCTTCCCACGGTTTACGCCAGATTGGATTGTTGTTGTCGTCTTTGATATTTGTGATATGGTTGAGAACTGTTTCGTTCATAAACCATTTACAGTATTTTCTTTCTTCCGGTTCTACCTTGAGCTCTGCGGCTCTGAAGTCTAAGTAAGAAAGATTTGCAATTGCTGCACTTGAAGCTGTGTGAACTTCTGCACCTGAAACATTCATTGCACCTGTAAACGGAGCGGCATTTGCGGTAAGACACTGCTTGTCGAACTCCTGTCCATATGCTTCGGTGAAGTCCTCAAGAAACATCTTTCCCAGGTCTGCAAAGGCATCTTCGCCAAACTCATCAAAGTATGGAACATAGCCTGCAAGAGTGTAGCACTTGAGCTCGGTTCTTGTCGGCATGTTCGATTTTGTTGCATCGATTTTCTGACCGTATGAAGTCAGCCACTTTAATTCAATTCCGCCACGGTCTCTCTGTGGAATAAAGATTGATGGTCCGCTCATTGGTCTGTGAGTTACGAGGTTCATCATCATAGACTGCTTTGCAGCTTCTTCCATGATTGTTTCTTCGTAAATCGGATTGATAAGATACTGGTCGTTGTTGGCAAGATTTCCGATTGGCTCTCCAAGGACTGCTTTAGATGGCACAAATCCTTTTCCGGCTTCCCAAGAAAAATCCTTCGGGTTGTTCCATTTTTCAGCTCTGATATTAGGACAGCATTTAAGCTTGCCCAATGTTTCCTGGTCTTTGTTCCAGGCAGCACACAAAGCTTTTCCAAGATTGTAGTAAACATCTTTCAAAGACATCTGTTCCATTTTGGAATCAGCCTGTTTCATTGCTTCGCGGAAGTTCTTGATTGATTCTTTACAACCAAGAATTTCAGATGTAGTTGCATCTTCCTGAGCTTCAAGAATCTTCAACATCTGTTCTGTAATTTCCTGCTGTTCCAGGAAATACTTGTTAATCTGCTCAACACTTGCAGCTTCGCTCGGAAGATTGGCTTTCATGTTGTCCAATCTCTTATGAAGAGCTAAAATTACTTCGTTCAAGTTATCCTCCTTTAGGTGACTTGCAACATAGGACTGTCTGCCATCTTCCACAATCACAGACAGTCCTTTTTATTTGTTACTTACGCAATGGTCTTTTTAAGTCCTTCGCGTAGCTTATCAAAATAAGAAAGCTCTTCATTCTGAATCACTTCCGTTATTTCCAGTCTTTTAGTTCCGTTGTTCTGAGCAAAAGGATTTGCCGGAACACAACAGATACTAAATTCCAAAAGCTCCTGCTTTCTGAAAATCAGATCGCATTCGCGGTCTTTGGCTTCCAAGAACTCAATCTCTTCTGCAATGAATCCCACAGAACCACAACGCAAAGCCCCGGCTTTTACACGCTGCCCAATGCTCCAGCCAAACTCGTCAAACTCTTTATCGTTGAACACGATATCGCCTTCGAGCACAGTTTCAGCTTTCACATTTTCTGCATAACCGATTGCAGGAATAGAGTAATCATGGCTCCAGAGAATTACAGGATTTGAAAGATAGTTCTTTAAGTTCCAGCCTTTAGGGTCAACTTTTTCAAAGTCACGGTCTGTGTCAAAAGTAGACATTACCCAATGGAATGAATCTTTCTGCACATCTATAGATTTGAAAACTTCAACCTGCGGGCTGACTTTTCCGCCGTGTGTGTTTTCCTTCAGGAACTTCAAAAGCTTTTCGCGGCATCCGAGTTCCTTGTTCTCAACACCGTCAATCTTTATTATCATCATCTCCTCCAGTATTTTTAGAAAAGTAAGATTTGCACAGAAGAGTAAAATCGTCAGGTTTCTTGTATCCGATTTTTCGCTTCAATCTTCTGGTGTAGCAGGATACAGTCTGCTTAGAAAGACCTGTAATGTAGCACAGTTCTTTTTGAGTAAAACCATTTCCAAGGTACAAGCCAATCTGCATTTCTTTCTCAGTTACTTCCGAGATAGATTTCTGGTCGAGCAGATAGTCACCGTCTTCAAAACTCTTTAGAATCTGGTCCGGGTAAAGACGCATACCGCTCTTAATTTTGTTAATACAGTTTTTGAAATATTCAGCATCTTCAATGTGCGGAATAAATCCCTCAACACCAAGCTGATGTACTCTCATTGCCAGATAATGAGAACAATCGCCCAACTCAACAAAATAAGTCAAAAGCTTATCATTCAGGTATTTAAGGCGTATGAGTTCATATGAAAGAACGTAGCCTAAAAAGTATTTGTCAAAAATGACTGCTGTATCATTTGCATATCTGCAAGAGTTGTGTAACTCATATACATTTCTGCAAACTGTAATCTGATTTTCTCCCATCAAAGAAGAAACCCCCTTTAAGACGATGCTTTTTACATCTTCATCAATGCAACATACAATTATTTTTTTTACCATTATGAATTACTCCCTAGATTTTCCAGAATCCTCCGGAACTAGCGAAGAAGCTCTATACCAAATATCCCCCCAGGGCTTAGTGTCCTGCCCACGGCTTTTCAGTACATCATTGATGGTCTTCAGTCCAGCGTTGATTTCAGCAATATCTCTATTGCTCTGTGCATCCTCGCTTTCCTGAAGTTCTGGAATAGAGTCAAGATTGAACAGTCCAGTTTCACTAAGATTAAATCTTTTGAAGAACTGAACTTCCAGAACCTCTTCAAAATTCTTAAGAAGAGGAATCAATGTATAATTCCAGAAAGCACGATGTTGAGAGTCTGTGTCTGTACCGCTTAAGGAACTCTTTGAATCCTGTATATTTGCCACCCGCGGCGGAATACCATACTTCGCAAGCAGTGTGTATAAGTTCCATTTCTTCATGTCGTAAAGCTTAAGTACATCAGGGCTAAAAGTTAGCGGCTGATATTCCGTTCCTTTACCGAGCACGGCCACGCGGTTTTTCATGCCGCGTCCATATTTCTTATCCCACGTCCTTGCAAGGATTTCTGCTTCGGCTTCCGTCAGTACCTGGTCAGTCTTAAGCAGTCCTTTAGGCACGCCTCCTTCTTTCAGTAAGCCGGTATTCTGCTTAGCCGCCAGTAAATCCTGTTCAACTTCGAGTCCCAAACTTACCAGAGGGCTAACTCCACGGAAAACATTCCAGGGGTTCCAGTCCTTAAAATGAATAATTTCATCAGGAAGAATAACTACGGGTCTTCCGCATCCTTCTTCCGTGTATACCCATTTAGTGACTTTGCCGTTATCAACGACATGCTGCATATTTCGAGGATTTAATATATAAATTTCGGTAGGTAGGCCGCAGCTGTAATTCTCTCCAAACCACCAGAAAGCTTCACCGTCCAGACTCCACCATGCACAGGTTTGTTTCCACAAATCAAAGCGGCTCATCTGTCTGTTCGGATAACGGAAGAGATTTGCTAAAGCAGAATCCTTCTGAACTTTACCGTTCTTTCTGATTTCGAATTCAGCACGCGCGACATTGCGCGTAAGAATATCAATACAAACCGATACCCATGCATGCTGGAGATATGGATCAGTGCAGGCCTTCTTTTCTGGAACAGAAAAGTCATCCGCAACCGATTCATTGTTTATTTCGGAAAAACTTCTAAGCTGCTTTTTTGGTTTTCGTCTGTTAAATAATCCCATATACTTTATCGGCATTCTGTTATGCCATTACCACGCCGCTAGTCACTGCGCTGAATATCGCGTAACGCATGGCGTCCATGTAATGGTCATTTACTTTCACAATCTGATTATTCTCGTCACGGGAATAATCCCATATTTCACCAAGAACACCGGTACAGTCCTTGCAAACAAAAAACTGTCCGCGTTCAATCTTTGCAATAATGTAATCAATTCCTGCATCCACGCTGTTATTTGCCTTAACTCCGCCAGGAACTTCCTGAATTCTTTCGCCACCTGCCGGGTCACAGTAGGTAACAAAACATTCCTTGTACCAGTGCTTTGCAGTCTGCTGTTCAACCGAAGTTTTAGTCGTTATGTTAAAGCCGCCAAAATCAGCGATTACATATACACATTCGCCAACCCAGCCAACTTTTACAGCTGCAATGTGTAAGCCAAAATCTTGACCACCAGTAAACTTGTCAAACTTCTTCGGAAGCTTTTCACGAGGCAGAATCATAGATTCTTCAAACTTCTCGTAAACGCTTCCTTCCGGCTTTACCCAAAGACCGTCACGGAAGCGGGCCCGCTGCTTTTCTGGCATGTTGTCCAGAATGTCAGAAATGTAGTCCTCGTCTAAGTTCTCTGCATTATCCATAGGATTGAGAACAGCAGAAGCATATAAATCTGGTTTCAATAATTTTTCATCCGTCCGAGGTTCAATCTTTCGGATAAAAACTTTGTAAGCCCAATGCATCGGCGAACACGGGTTGCAGTCGTAGAAGAACTTGTTCTTACAACCAGGTACTTTCATCGCAAGACGAGAGTAGGCAGTTGTAATTGCCGAATATGAAATCTGGCTTACTTCATTAAAGTAAATCGTCACATATTCGTGACCCAAAATCCTATCAACCTGTTCTTTGTCACCAAGACCGCCAATCCAAATCTCCGAACCGTTCCAAAGAGTTATAAGTCCATCGTGAACGTTTGCCTTATAATTCTTTGCACCAATAGTTTTGTTCAGCCACGGAAGTAAAGTTTCATGCAGTACAGAACTTCGAGCATCTTTGGCACGAAAGCGACAAATCAAATGTCTGCTTCCCGGATATCTGCAAGCTCTGAAAATAATTGCCATTACAAGAACAGTAGTTTTTCCAGAACGTGAACCGCCAAAAAGCAGAACATGTTTTGCAGCAGAACTTAAAAGTTCCAAAGCTTTCTGCTGTACCGCCGTCGGCTTAAAAACTTCCGAAGTCATAATTCCTTAAAGCTGTCAGCAAAAGTAATTGCCAGTTCACCTTGAACCGGCTTTGTATTTTCCTTATCCGCTCCTGTAATGAACGAATCCAGCTTTGCAGAACGTTCAAGTAAATCCATCGCGCCATCCGCATTTAAGTCATCTGGATTCAGCGTCTTCAAACGTTTAGCAACAATTCCATCAAACTCATTCAGCATTTCCATCTGCCGCTTTTTGCGTTCAACGCGTTCATTTATCAATTCGCGTTCAGTCTCTCTTGCAACGTATTCGTCATACTTTGCAGCCCGCTCATTCCAGTTGAATAAACGAGCGTAACGGCTCCACGAGCCGTATTTTTTCTGGTCTATTCCGTGCAGTTCAAGACAAGCTTTAATGCTGCGCTTATATCCCATATTCCTGAACATGCAGAAAGCCTTAAATGCTTTCGAACTCTCGGCTTCTAAACGAGTTTCCCAGCATTTAGGCTCTGCCTGTTCACCAAGATTGCCGGTTGGTATGTCAGCAACTTGTCCTCCCAAAATAAACTTTTCCTCCTCGCCAAAAGGCTATTTTTCAATCCTTATTTTTTCATGTTCATAACGAACAAGATTTTCTCTTTCAGATTTCTGAATCTTTACAGGCCGTCCACCATACATAGTCAGCGACACTGTAAACTCACCAAACTCTCTGGTTCTAAGACAGTCGCTAAAAAGCTCCTGAATCTTATCCAGCACATCAACATCATTCTTCAGAATCATCATCCACCTCACAGTCAAAATCGTTTACAGGTTCTATGCGATTCCGTCCAAGCCATTCATACAAGTCTTCCTGACGGAACAGAATTCTTTTACCAAGTTTCGAATACGGCACAGCCTGAGCTTTTACAAGCATGTACAAATAGTATTTGCTTATAGTCAAATAGCTTGCAGCTTCACCAATACTCATAACGCTTGGAAAAGTAATCTGCCGTGCAGTTTCAGACTTTTCCGCACATCCCATTTTTACTCCCCAGTGCAGTATGAAGAATCTGGGCTTTCCTCAACCTGCGCCGATTTCTTTTTTCATTGTTGAGTAAATAATAAAGCGCAAAGTAAATACCAAAGTGCTTAAAAAGTCTTATGCAAAATACAAAAAGTCTTATTAACAGTATTAAAAGTCTAATAAGCGTAAGACTACAAACGCCGTTAAACGAAAAAAGGCGGCAGTCAAAAGACCACCGCCTGTAAAAAATGTCATTGCCGTGCTCGACACGGCAATCTCTACGCCGCAATAATATTCATACGACACTGTTCAAATATGTCGCGGATAGAATCAAAGTGTTCATCCGTCATGTGGTTAGCATAGTGCTGAGTCATAGCAGGCGTTGTATGACCAAGCACCGCCTGTACATTTCTCATGTCAGTAAGATTTGCAAGATATGTAGCACAGAAGTGTCGCAAGCTGTAAAAGTCAATATTTCTTTCACGACGTTCTTCTTCCGAAACTCCAATTTTGTGCAGAGCTTCAAAGAATCCGTCATCATAATACTGTGGAAGATAAGGCTTATCAATCAAAGCACAAGACCAGAAAACAAAACTATTTTCACTCGCATGCGGACACTTTTGAGCCTGTACCAAAAGCCGTAAGATAATATTATGAGCAACCGGAACTTTGCGTATAAGATTTGTTTTCGTAGATTTTAAGTAACCGGTTCTGTGCCAGCTGTGGCGAATCGTAATCAGATCTTTTTCAGCATCAATATCACGAACCTGCAAACCGCTTATCTCACCAGGTCTCAAACCACTAAAGGCCGAAAGATTAAATGCCAGATACATAACCTCAGAATCCCAATCCAGTTCATAAAGAGCTTTAATTTCTTTCTCGTCAGGAATACCACGCTGAACAGAATCTGATTTAGAAAAGGCCTCAACATTCGCCATTGGGTTAGAGTGTATAATTCCTTTATTCTTAAGCCACTTCAAACCTGTAGCACCACAAGTACGTGCATGGTTAATTGTCGCACCTTTAAGGCAGCTAAAGTTTGCAAGCTCCTGTAAAAAGTCTTCAAGGTATTGTTCCGTAAGCTGACCAACAGTAAAGTCTTCGCCAAAGTAAGGCAGCCAGTAACGATTTATCATACCACGCATTTCCTTACAGTGATAATCACCAATCGATTTTTTATGTGCTCGCTTATTTTGTATGTATTCAGATTTTTCAGGAGTCCAGAAGTTCACAAGGAACTCGCAAAGCTTCATAGTGCATTCAGGATTCAATGGCTCATAAACCTTAGCAGCCACATCTTCTGGAATCATTCCCGAAGTCATAAGGGCGTTTTTCTTATGAATCACAACAACCTTTTTCTTTGGAGCTTCCACACTCGGAATAGGAGCAGAAATAGGAGCAACAACCGGCGCAATAACCGGCGAAACTACAGGAGCGGCAGGAACAACAGTCGCAGACTGTATCGCCACAGGTGCTGGATCTGCAGCAATCTGTGCAACATTAGTATTTAAATTAAACTTCTGGGAAATTAAAGAAACAAGAAGAACAGCTTCTGTTTGAGAAAGTCGTTTTACAATACCGTCCAAGTTCAGACCAGAAACAGAAACATCTTCGTCAGCTTTTTTCCGGCTATTTGTATAACCGTCTGGCGTACCGTTCTTGTACCATTCGGCAGCCAAAAGCATCGCTTCCGTCTTGTCTTTAGTATGCGTACTTTTTGTTTTTACACAAACTCCAGTCTGCTGGTTAAAGAATACCGCACGGTAATATCCCTGTGCGTTTTTCGTAAGGTAAAAAGGTTTCATGTTTTCCCCCAGGATAAGTCAATACAGACCAAAACCATCAAAA
>JAFZWX010000015.1 GCA_017617145.1 Treponema sp.
TAAATGTTTCCTGCATCTGCAAGACCAAAGCGATCTGCAGCGTGCTTTGAATTATGGAATACATAAGATGTACTCTGGTAAATTGGTACTGCGCGGCTGTCTGTTGCAGGGTCAGCCTGTTCCTGTCCAACGTGTAATTGTAAAGTTTCGAATTTATATGACATATGTGTTTTCTCCTATTGTACGGTGGTTGAGCTTGCGGTTGCTGAGCCTGTCGAAGCATCGAAACCACCATTAAATTTTTTGTGTCATCCCGAACTGGTTTCGGGATCTCATATTTGATTAAATTATTGAGATTAAAAAATTGAATAACATTCAATTGATTTTTGGCTAAAGGACTTTCAGCCTAGCGAAGACAACAACACAGGCGCATGACTCCGTTGCGGAAATTTTCACGGACTAATTTTTCAAAGTAAAATTTCATTACATACCTCCTGTGTAAAAGTGTTTACCTATTATTTAAGTAGGTTATATATATATTTATATCGGAATAAACCTACTATGTCAATAGGTTTTTAATATTTTTTTTATTCTTTTTATATTTTTTTCGATTCTTTTTTTGGAGGCTAACCCTTATTTCTTTTCTGATTTTCTACTGTTCAGCCTTTGATGCACAATAAAAAACTACTACTACAACAACGCCTGCTGCACCCAAAAATACCCAAATGCCAACCGGTGTAAAAGAAAATATCAGACTAACAACGCCTGCAAGCGTAAAAGTCCAGCCTAAAGTTCGCTTAAGCCACGTTAGATTTTCATCTTTTACAGGAATATTAAGCATCCATTTTTCCATTTTTGGAAAATAATTTCCAATAATAATAAACAGAATGGAACAGATAATAGTAATAATTTTTGTTGGATCAATTTCAGCACCAAGTGAATATGAATAGACAATAAAAGAAATGGCATAGCACAGAACAGGCATAAACCATTTAAATACATAGGTCAATTTTGAATTTACATTTTCACCCATTTTTCTGGCTTTAATATTAAAAGAAAGATGTACGACTGCATTTCCAAGAACCATCAGCAAAGGAAACACAAACACATTCAACCAGCGACCTCCCCAACCGTCCACTTCTCCAGCTGCATTAAAGTGAACTGGCATTTGCTCTGGGAGTTTATTCCACATAACAAGACCATAAATCATTGGACCAAAACACAACAGTGTTGAAAGAATAAAAGTTACGTCAATAATCTTACTCTGCTTTTCTTCATTCATCGTCTTTTCCTCCATTTCTTTCGTTTTGAATTGAATCAAACTGACTGAACCAAAGCATGATTTCTTCAAAGACAGAAGTATTAAGTTCGTAGTACACAAAGTTCTTAAACTTACTTTCTCTGACTAAATCCGCTTTCTTTAAAATCGAAAAATGATATGAAATGGTTGCGCCTGTCATATCAAATTTCTCTCCAATTTCGCCAGCTGATTTTTTTCCTTGTTTTAACATAACCAGAATGTCCCGTCGGACTGGATCTGATAATGCCTTAAATGTTTCCTGAAATCCCATGGTAATTCCTGTAGCTATCTATTTAGATAACTTTCTAAATACCATATTAACCCCTGTGAAAGTAATTGTCAAGAACTATTTTGAAATTTTTCTAAATACCATCACAAGATACAATATTGGAAAAACTTGCGTTAGGGCATGGAGCAGTGCCGAAGGCAGACCCCGCAGCCAAAGGCGAGGAGGCCGCGCGTAGCAAGCTGCGAAGCGGGCGGGAACGCCCAAATCCAACTGACACACTTTAATTTTTCATCTATATTTAAGATATATTCAGACCAATGAGATATGGAACTTAAATGAAAGACTGCAAAGAGATTATCAGGAAGAAATTGTTGGTGTAAATGACTATATTTCTTTGTAAACCTGAGAAAATCGTGTTAAAATAAAGGGAAAAACAGGTATAACAACCGCAATTTTTTGGAGGGTCGTCAACCCAATGTATCTTATTTTGAGGAGGTCGATATGAAAAATAAGTTAATTTTGATTTTATTGGGTTTGGTTATGATAACTTCTTGTAGTCAGCCAACTAACTCTTCTTCCCCTGAAGAAGAGTTAGTTGCAAAGAAAGGGGCACCTAAAGTAGATAACATCGTCTCATTTCCTATGGAAGATATTGTATATTACTGTGAGCAGTATAAAACACAGTTTATCTTTTCTGCTGGTGGTAAGTTTACTTTTACATACAAGTCTGAACTTGCTGATTTGTCTTATACTGGTGATATAGTAGAACATCTTTCAGACGAGACTGGATATTTTTGTATTCTTCATTTGGATGAAGTTTTAAGCTTTAATCCAAACATCTATCCAAAATATCCTACTCCTATTCAGGTTAAGACTATAGATGACAAACCAGTCTACAAAGTAGAGGATTGTGTAGTAGGGTTGTACTTTATTTATATCGATAGTGAGTATATAGACCTTCTGGTTTCAGCAATTAATATAGGAGACAAAGTAGTTCCGTACGTAGATACAGCAAAAGATTTTTGGTCTCTTGCTGAAAATATAACTGTTTACAGAGATTTTCAGCCTGCTGGTGTTTACACAAATAAGATACACACAAAATAGCGTATGTCACAAGCACAGATTAAGTTACCCCTTAACAACACCCTTCCCCTTGAGAGAAAGGTATATGATAATCTAAAAAACCTCGAGTCTTCCAAAGAGAGACATGACTTTATAATAACACGTTTAGTTGGCATTTTGTTAGTTGCTGTTTCAGTACACTTCACTAACGCTTTTAATGCTCATGCTATGAAGCTAGTTTGGGCCTTAGTGTTATAAGTTTTCATAGTGTTTTATACTTCTTTTGCTGTATAACGACCCGCAATTTTTGGAAGGTCATCAACCATAACATTCTACAAGCCTACAAACTAAATCTTTTTCTGAAACCATTTAAGGTCATACCAGCGGTCAAACTTTTTGCCAACTCCTTTTATATGTGCAACTTCAGTATATCCCTGGCTCAAATGAAAGTTCGGGCTGTCATGTGTAAGATATTCATCTTCCTTTTCGCAAAAGGCAACACCGGCAAGAAGATTTACAATGCCCATTTTTTTCAATCGATTTTCCAATTCTTTATAAAGCAAAGATCCAGCACCCAAGCGGCGGCAATCCTTATCTACATAAATCGAAGTATCAATTGTCCAGGAATAAGCTTCGCGGGAACTGTAGCTGCTGGCATAAACATAGCCGACAATTTTCCCTTCCCTTTCGCAAACCAGATAAGGATATTTTTGAGTAATACTTCTGATGCGGTTTTCAAACTCTTCAACCGTAGGAACCGCATATTCAAAAGACACAGCAGTATTCAAAACATAATAACTGTAAATTTCAACCAGTCTTGTTGCGTCTTCTTTTTGAACATCTCGGATTTTTAAGTTTTCCATAATACACATACTATAGCACAATAAATGATTTATGTTATAAATTATTCTTATTTGATGAAAACTTATAAAAACATAGTCATGTAATAAGGTATTGTAATTTTTTTATCAACAACGCCAATATTGTTTTCAGAAAGCTTGTAGCAAACATCTACATCATACTGAGGATTTTTCAGTACTGTATTTGCTGATTTTGTATTGCCTGTAGTTGCTTTTACTTCGATAAGAGAAATATCTCTTTTTACCTTGGAAACAAAATCTATTTCAAGTCCGGAATCTTTATGGAAATAATAGAGTTTTCTATCTTGTTTAGAAAAACAGTCGGCAATGATATTTTCAAAAATCGCGCCTTTGTAAAATCCTAAATCACCCGAAAGAATTTTTGCAGCGCTGTCACGGTCAAGCATTGAAATAAAGAGTCCCGAATCCTGCATGTAAATCTTAAAGACATTATCAATCTTGTTTCCCTCAAGAGGGTCAGAAATATTTGAAAGATTGTAGCACAGGTTTATGATTCCAAAATCACAAAGCCACTGAATTGCCGGAAGATATTTTTCTGAACGCCCTTTCTTTTCAAGTGCAGAAAATACAAACTTCTTATTTTCTTTTGCAAGCTGAGCTGGAATAGATTCAAAGACTCTATTTATTCTTCCAAGAAGAGCAAGGTCTATTTCCTCGTTTTCATTTTCATCAAGATGCTTAGCAAAGTCATCTCTGTATTCTTCGATAATATCATGCTGTTCCTGCCAGACAATATTCATATCATTTGTAGAAATAAATCTGTCAACTATGTATGGCAGACCACCAACACAGATGTATTCCTTAAAATATCTGAGCATTGCAGTATGAGTTGCTTCGCTAACAGGA
>JAFZWX010000101.1 GCA_017617145.1 Treponema sp.
AATTGTTACAGCTGGAAGTAAAAACCGCAAGGACACAACAGGCCTTGATATAAAAGACATTGTAATAGGCTCGGAGGGAACTTTGGCCGTCATAACAAAATGTCTTTTGCGTCTTATAGGAAAGCCCGAAAAATCGCAGAGTATTCTTGTAAGCTTTGACTCTTTGCAAAGCGGAATTGAAGCCGTACCAATTATTCTGAGCCAGAATTTAAATCCAACTGCCGTGGAATTTATTGAACGAAAAGTCGTAAAGCTTGGCGAAGATTTTCTTGGCTTGAAGTATCCCGACCCTCAAGCTGCCGCATATCTTCTTTTAACCTTTGATGGCGCCGCCGCAGAAATTGACGGAGCCATAGAAAAGCTTGGTAAGGTCTTGCAGGGTGCCAGCCGCCGTGTTATTATTCTTGACGGCAGTGCACCTGAGTTAGACGCCGTTAACATCTGGAAAATCCGTGGCTGTCTTGTAAAAGCAGTAGAAGCCGTTAGCGAACAGGAGCCTCTGGATATTGTTGTTCCAATTGCCCGTGTTGCCGATTTTGTTGAGTATGTAAACAAGCTCGAAAACTCAAGCGGCATGCAAATGATAAGCTTTGGTCATGCAGGCGACGGAAACGTTCATCTTTGTGTAGTCCGTGGCGGTCGCAGCGAAGAAATTTGGGAAAGTGAACTTAACGCAAACCTGGAAAAACTGTATGCTAAAGCAAAAGAACTTGGAGGTCTTATTTCCGGCGAGCACGGACTTGGCGTTAGCAAAAGAAGTTATTTCTTTGCCCAGACCCCGGCCGCAAATGTTAACCTTATGAACGCCATAAAAAAATCCTTCGACACCAAAGGAATACTGAACCCGGAAATTAGTTATGTAAAATAAGATTGCCGGGTCAAGCCCGGCAATGACATCGTCATCCCGAACTTGTTTCGGGATCTCAACTTAAAATGAGATGCTGAAACAAGTTCAGCATTACGGGAATACAGGAGGCCCCATGCCAATTCTATCAACTCGAACCGCAACCTTTACCGACAGCGTAATCCGCCGTATGACCCGCATCTCAAACCAATACGGTGCCGTAAATCTTTCGCAGGGCTTTCCTGATTTTGAACCGCCACGTCCTATTTTGGACCGTCTTGCACAGGTAACAAAAGAAGACTTTCATCAATATTCAACAACCTGGGGTGCGCAGAATTTCCGCGAAGCACTTGCAAAAAAGATTACTCATTTTTCGGGAGTAGAAGTTGACCCTAATTCAGAGCTTGTTGTAACCTGCGGTTCTACCGAAGCAATGATGGCCGCGATGATGAGCGTTACAAACCCGGGCGATAAGGTAATTGTATTTTCTCCTTTTTATGAAAATTACGGTGCAGACACAATTTTGAGTGGAGCCCAGCCTATTTATGTTCCGCTTGTTCCACCAGAATACAATTTTGATGCCGCAGTATTAGAAGACGCCTTCCGGCAAAAACCAAAAGCAATCATTGTATGTAATCCTTCAAATCCATGCGGCAAGGTATTTACTCGCGAAGAACTTACAATAATTGCAGACCTTGCTAAAAAATACGATTCCTTTGTAATTACAGATGAAGTTTACGAGCATATCCTTTACAAGCCCCATGTTCACACTTACATGGCAAGTCTTCCCGGAATGAAGGACAGAACAATCACTTGTAATTCTCTTTCAAAAACTTATTCCATAACAGGCTGGCGTCTCGGCTACACACAGGCAAATCCGGAAGTAACTGAACGTATAAAAAAGGTTCACGACTTTTTAACAGTTGGAGCCGCTGCACCTCTTCAGGAAGCCGCAGTTACAGGCCTGCTTTTCCCAGACGAATATTACGCAGAACTTCAGGAAAAATACACCCATAAAAGAAACTTGTTTTTACAGGGCTTACGCGACATAGGCCTTCCACACACAGAACCTCAGGGTGCCTACTACATAATGATAGACATCAGCGAATTCGGTTACAAAGATGACCTTGAGTTTGCAGAAGTTCTTGCCCGCGATGTTGGAGTTGGAACTGTCCCTGGCTCATCTTTCTTCCGTGAGCCGGAAAACCGCTATGTACGCATTCATTTTGCAAAAAAAGATGAAACCTTAAACGAAGCTCTCAACAGACTTGCCACAATCAGAGAAAAAATTCGTAAAAGATGATATAATTTTCTCAGGAGGAAAACGGTGACTCTCCAGCAAATCAAATATGTAATCGGCATTGCAGAAACAGGCTCTCTGAACAAAGCATCAGAAAAACTTTATGTTTCGCAGCCTTCCCTTACTGCAACAATTCACGATCTTGAAGACGAACTTGGCATAACAATTTTCAACCGAACAGGCCGAGGCGTTACCTTAACAAACGACGGAACAGAATTTCTTGCAGCAGCACGCCAGCTATACATGAACTATCAGAATGTAATGGAAAAATACGGTGAAAACGGAACTATCAAAAAAAAGTTTGGCGTTTCTACCCAGCACTATTCCTTTGCAGTAAAAAGCTTTGTCGAAATGGTAAAAGACTTTAATACAAACGAATACGAATTTGCAATCCGCGAAACAAAAACCCGCGATGTAATAGATGATGTAGCAAATCTTAAAAGCGAGATTGGCATTTTGTACCTGAGCGACTTTAACCGCAAAGCCATCACAAGTATTTTAAAATCCAAAGACCTTGAGTTTCATCATCTTATAGACTGCAAAGCCTATGTGTACATCTGGAAAGGCCACCCGCTTGCAAAAAACAAATTCATCACAATGAAGCAGCTCGAAAATTATCCATGTCTTTCTTTTGAACAGGGCGACGGAGCAACCTTTTATTTTGCCGAAGAAATTTTGAGCACCGAAGAATATCACCGCACAATCAAAGCAAACGACCGTGCTACAATCTTAAACCTCATGATTGGTTTAAACGGCTACACACTCTGCTCCGGAATTATCTGTGAAGAACTTAACGGTTCAGACTACATTGCTGTTCCTTTTAAGGATGAAGATGAATCCATAAACCGAATCATGCAAATCGGATGGATTACAAGACGAAACTTTACTTTGAGTAACATCGGAAACAAATACATTGAAGAAGTAAAAAAATATCTTGGAATTAAATAGAATATTCTTATTGGGTCAATAGGTTATTATTTTGTTTTTTTAAGAACCTCGTTCATACTGCCTGTACGATATCCCTGTAAGTCAAGTGAAACATAAGCAAAGCCAAAAGACTTGAACTTCTGTGTAATAAGCTCGCAATTGGAAAGAATCTTTTCCATTTCAGATGGCAATACCTCAATTCGTGCAAGATTTTCACCATGGATTCTCACCCTTATTTGCTGAAAGCCCATATCAAGAAGCAGCTGCTCTGCTTTGTCCACCATCATCAGTTTCTTTTCGTTAATTTCTTCACCATAAGGAAAGCGGCTGGAAAGGCACGCAAATGACTGTTTTTTCCAGGTTGGAAATCCCATCTGTTTTGAAATTTTTCGTATTTCGTCTTTATATAATTTGCAATCACGCAAGGGACTTTTTACACCAAGTTCTGCAACAGCAAGCAAGCCCGGTCTGTAATCGCCATTGTCGTCCATATTGCTTCCCTCGCACACAAATGCAATTCCATTTTCTTTTGCGAGTTTTATAATTTTATTGAAAAGTGCTTTTTTACACAGATAACAGCGGTTCACAGGATTATGGCGGAATTCAGGAATTTCAAGTTCTTCTGACTGAACCACAATCTGGCGGATTCCATTTTTTTTGCAGAAAGAAGCTGCCTCGTCAGACTCGCGTTTGGGAAAAGAGCATGATGTAGCGGTAACTGCAACAGCCTTGTCCCCTAAAACTTCGTGTGCCACAGACAGTAAAAATGTAGAATCTACACCACTTGAAAATGCAACAGCGACACTCTCCAGTGAACGAAGATATTCACGTAAATCATTAAGTTTTTTTGACAAGTCATCTGTCATCTTTTTCATACCCCTGGTGAAAAATGTATATACCTTGTAATTTAATAGGTGTATAATATTATTTAGAGGCATTAGAGTCAATTAAGAGTCAGATTTTAAAAAAGGATTTTTATGAATACATATCAGTTTGCACGAACCAGACTTACATTCGGAAAAGAGAATATGGAAAAACTCTACAATGCCCGTGTTATTGTTTTTGGGATTGGTGGAGTTGGAAGTTATGTTGTTGAGGCTCTGGTGCGTTCCGGAATTGGCGCAATTGATATTGTTGATGATGACAGAATCTGCCTTACAAATCTGAACCGTCAGCTTTATGCATTGCATTCCACAATTGGCAAGGACAAGGTTGATGTTGCCGAAGAACGCATTCATGATATAAACCCGGACTGCAAGGTTACTAAATGGAAAACCTTTTACATGCCGGACACAGCCGATCAGTTTGATTTTTCACAGTATGATTATATTGTTGACTGCATTGATACTGTGACAGGAAAGCTTGAAATCATCACCCGCGCAAAGGCTCTTAAAAAACCGGTTATCAGTTGCATGGGGGCCGGAAATAAAGTTGACCCGACCCAACTCAAGGTTGCCGATATCACCCGAACTTCTGTTTGCCCGCTTGCCCGAGTTATGCGGAATGAACTTAAGAAACGACAAATCAAACGTCTTAAGGTTGTTTTTTCAACAGAAAAAGTTATTCCGCCACATGATGAAGATTTAGATGTAAGCTGTAATGTCAGAAATCAGATTCCTGGAAGTAACGCCTTTGTTCCGTCAACGGCAGGCATGATGATTGCTGCAGAAGTAATAAAAGATTTAACCCAGTTTCATGTGACGGATTTATTTAAGTTAGTGTAATTATATTGCTGCAAATCCTGCTTCAAGGTCGGCAATAATATCATCTATATGTTCAGTACCGATTGAAAGACGGATTGTGTTCTGTGCAATGCCCTGATCTGCAAGTTCTGCATCGCTGAGCTGTGAGTGTGTTGTGCTAGCTGGATGAATTACCAGAGACTTAACATCTGCTACGTTAGCGAGCAAGCTGAAAATCTTAAGGTTGTCGATAAACTTCCATGCTTCGTCGCGGCCACCTTTGATATTGAAAGTGAAAATACTTGCACCTCCGTTAGGGAAGTATTTCTGATACAAAGCGTGATCCGGATGATCTGCAAGTGAAGGATGATTTACCTTTTCTACCTTTGGATGCTTGCTCAAAAACTCAACAACCTTCTTTGTGTTTTCTGCGTGACGATCAAGACGAAGAGAAAGAGTCTCGATTCCCTGCAAAAGAAGGAATGCGTTGAATGGACTGATTGAAGCACCGGTATCGCGAAGAAGAATTGCGCGGATGTAAGTTACAAATGCAGCAGGTCCTACAACATCATAGAATGAAACTCCGTGATAGCTTGGGTTAGGAGCCGCAATCTGAGGGTAGTTACCGCTGGCCTTGTAATTGAACTTTCCGCTTTCTACGATGATACCGCCGAGTGTTGTACCATGACCGCCAAGGAACTTTGTTGCAGAATGAACTACAATATCTGCACCATGTTCAAACGGACGGATAAGATATGGAGTTCCAAAAGTGTTATCTACTACAACTGGAAGTCCGTGCTTGTGAGCGATGGCAGAAATTGCATCGATATCCGGAATGTCGCTGTTTGGATTTCCGAGTGTTTCCAGATAGATGGCACGTGTGTTTTCTTTAATTGCGCCTTCAACTTCTGCAAGATTATGAGCGTCTACGAAAGTTGTTGTAACACCATACTGTGGAAGTGTGTGTGAAAGAAGATTGTAGCTTCCACCGTAGATTGTTTTCTGAGCAACAATATGTCCGCCGTTTGCAGCAAGTGCTTCGATTGTGTAAGAAATAGCTGCGGCCCCTGATGCAACTGCCAGAGCAGCTGAACCACCTTCAAGTGCTGCAACGCGTTTTTCCAGAACGTCCTGAGTTGAGTTTGTAAGACGTCCGTAAATGTTTCCCGCATCTGCAAAACCAAAGCGATCTGCAGCGTGCTTTGAATTATGGAATACATAAGATGTAGTCTGGTAAATTGGTACTGCGCGGCTGTCTGTTGCAGGGTCAGCCTGTTCCTGTCCAACGTGTAATTGTAAAGTTTCGAATTTATATGACAT
>JAFZWX010000102.1 GCA_017617145.1 Treponema sp.
AGGTACAATTATCTTGCTTTCAACAATCGTTATCTGGTTCCTGTCATTCTTTGGCTGGGCAGACGGCAGCTTTGGAATGCTCGAAGAAGATCAGATGGATTGCAGTATTCTTGCTAAGCTTGGAAGTTTGATTGCCTGGATATTTACACCAATTGGCTGGGGTAACTGGCAGGCTGCTGTTGCTTCTGTTACAGGTCTTGTTGCTAAGGAAAATATTGTTGGTACAATGGGTATCCTTTACGGTGGTGAAGCAACCTGGGGTAACATGGCAGCTGCATTTACAGGTCCTGCAGGGCTTTCGTTCCTTCTGTTCAACCTTTTGTGCGCTCCATGTTTTGCCGCAATTGGTGCCATCAAGCGCGAAATGAACAGCAGAAAGTGGACCTGGGCCGCAATTGGATATCAGTGTGGCTTTGCTTATGTTGTATCATTTGTTGTTTACCAGTTAGGAAAACTCTTTACCGGTAACGTAAATATATTTGGAACAATTCTGGCATTTGCTGTAATTGTCTGCTTTGTATGGCTGTTGTTTAGAAAACCGCTAAAGGCTGTAAAATAGATTGTCGGGTCACCCTTCGACAGGCTCAGGGACCGCGATATTGCTATAGGAGGCGCGCATGTTAGGAACAATTATCGTCAGTTTAATACTTCTTGGTATTGTGGCTGCTATTATTCACTGGATGGTAAAAACAAAACGTTCGGGGAAAAATTTGTGCAGCTGCGGCGGTAAGTGTTCCTCTTGTGGCGCAGCTTGTCAGTATAGAAAATCAGAATTCAAAGAATAAAATTATTTGGCGTTGGCTCTGTTATTTTTTACAAGCTTTTTGATTGCTTTAAAAGATTCAGGGCTGATGTCGTGTTCAATTTTACAGGCATCGGCAACAGCGATGTCTTTTTTTACGCCCAGCTGTTCAAAAAATTCTGTAAGAATTGTGTGGCGTTCATAAATTGTCTTTGCAATATCAAGACCCTTTGTAAGAAGTGTAATAGTCTGATCTTCGGCAATAGAAATATATCCTTCCTTTTCAAGATTATGAAGAGTAACGCTAACAGAAGGACGAGAAAAATTAAGTGACTTTGCTACATCAATAGAGCGCACTGCTCCTTCCTTAGACAAAACAAGAATAGTTTCCAAATACATTTCTGCAGATTCTCTAATAACCATTTTTTCACCTCTTATGTATCTAGTATAGTGCATAGAATGGTGTAAAACAAGAACTATTTCAAAATAAATATGTTGTTAGACTTGACTAACTCGTAAGAATTTTATAATATCTGTTTGTTAGTCTAACCTAACAACATACTGCTCTTATAAGGTTTGTCAAAAAAAATAGCGAAGAAGGTTTAAAAAGCAATCTTCAAAATAATTTTTTCTACCTCTGATAAATCAGCTGATTTACTTCATCCAATGTCGGTGGATTTAATGGCAGAGGAAAACGTGAAATTGCTACCGCTGAACAGGCACTTGCAAAGCGAACGGTTTCATCATCAGTCATTCCTTTGAGCAAGGCATATACACAACCAGCCTTAAAAGTATCACCGGCACCTAATGTACTTTTGACTTCTACATTAAACGGCTTCATTTTCTTTATTGCTTCACCTTTTCTGGCATACAACATTTCACGACCGCCCTGTGTAATAATCGTAAGCCCGTCTGCTTCATTTTGCATAAGGTTCATTATTTCTTCGGGCTTCATTCCCTGATAACCATTTGAAGTACATTCTTTAGATACAACATTGATTGCGGCATGTTTGTGAAGAAATGAATCATGCCTTGAATCAATTGTCACATACGGAATCTTATATTGAATACAGATTTTTGCGGCAAGCTCTGATTCCTCACCAAAGAAAGGATCAATGGCCACGACCTTGCTGCTTCGTATGTCATCTTCTTTTGGAATATTCCACCAGCGTTTTCCTGAAGAAAAAAGCGTCTGAAAAAATCCCATAGGAGAACGCACCAGACCTGAAATAACGACGTAATCCATAACTCCAGGATTATCTGCACAGAAATTCAACGAAGATAAATCCACAGACTTATCTGTATAAAAATCTTTAAGCATAGGAGCTACTTCAGTTCCTATCCATGTTCCATCCATACGAACCGAAATTCCCAAAGACGAAAGAACCGTTGCCGCAGTTCCAGTTTCACCACCCGGCAGAAAAAACTTTTCACCGATTTCAGAATATTCATCTGGTTTTAAAAATCCATCTTTCAAAAGAAAAGAATGTGTTCCAAGTATCTGCCCGAATAAATATACTTCTGGTTTATTGGTAACTGTATCTTTCATATCATCAGTCTCCTTATAAAATGCCCTTCCTGAATTTGATTTCAGAATATTCGTATTAATTCTCACTCGGATTCACATGAATCATTACATGCTTTATTGAAGGGAACTGCTCTTCAAGATTCTTATGCACGGTTTCAGCGATTTCGTGGGCTTCTACTAGAGTACGATTTCTATCTACGGAAATCTCAAGCTCAACATAGACCTTATTTCCGAACTGTCTTGTATGAAACAAATCGATGCCTTCTACACCCTGCTGCTGTTTTATAAAGTTTTGAACATCATCTTCAAATTCTTTGCTGCATGAAGTATCAAGCATTTTTTCAAGCGCATCTTTGGTTATATCAAAAGATACCTTCAGTATGCACAAGCAGATTATGATACTTGCAATCGGGTCCATAATTGGATATCCGATTTTTGCTAAACCAATACCTATAAACGAGCCTACTGAAGAAATTGCATCTGAACGATGATGTCATGCATCTGCTTTAAAGGCTGAAGAGTCAAGCTTCTTTGCATAGTACATGGTGTACCAGAACATTCCTTCCTTTACTACAATTGAAACTACCGCAGCTATCAGCGGAAGCAGAGTCGGGACTTCAAGCTCAGAGGGTTCAATTATTTTGTGAATACCGGTATATCCTATACCCAAACCTGTAACAGCCAGGATTATACCTAAGATAAGGGAAGCAACACATTCAAGACGCTCATGGCCATAAGGATGTTCTTTATCCTCCGGTCGTTTAGACATCAGAACGCCAATATATGCAATCAGCGTAGCAAACACATCAGACAAAGGATGAACTGCATCTGATATCATCGCACCGGAATTACCCAGAATACCCGAAATCAATTTGAATGCAGCGAGCAGCACATTGCCGAGTATACCAATTGTTGACAGCTTGCTTACAATTTTCTTTTCGTCCATTGACATTTTTTTATATTCCCCTTACTTTGCTTTATCCAGCGGTTTTTAGTTACCCTTTATGACTTTTAAAGCAGCATTCAGTTTTTCGTCTTCTTTTTTGTTTATCAGATTTGAAACTATGATACTGATTGCTGTACTCAAAACATAGCAGGCTAAAAAAATCAGCCAGTATTTTAATTCATTCGAAATCCATTTAAAACAGAATGCAGAAATCATAATGAAAATCGTACTCAAACCAAAAAACAAAACATAACGTACAAGACCGCCAAGAGTTTTTATGATTGCATCCGTCAAAAATATCAATTTAAAAAGACTGATTGTAAAAGCTAACAAAAAAAGTTGAAACAAAGATTCAACTGCAATACCCGAACTGCCAAGTCTGAAAAGGCTCGAAACTGCACCTGCCCCTTCTCCAAGCACAAACGTAAGAAACGTAAAAATCAAAATTACAGAAGCTGAGATTTCCAGAAAATCTTTTATAAAACTAATCAATCGTTTTTGCATTTGAAACTCCAAGGTTATAGATTTTTGCCTTAAACTCTTCTGCATACAAGCGCGAAATTATAAGCTGATAACCATTTTCAAGCGTAACGCGAATCCGCCTGTCTATATCAGATTTTATGCTTTTGATTTTATTCAGATTAAGAAGAGTTGATTTATTTACGCGGACAAAGTTACATTCGCCAAGCATTGATTCCAGCTCGTAAAGGCGGTAAGTACTTTCATAAACTTCCTCGCCGGTATAGATAAAGGTGTTCCTCTCCAGGCTTTCAACATACAAAACAGTTTTCAAATCTATAAGATGAACTTCGCCGTTTTTCTTTGCCGAAAGTTTTTTATCTGAAAGACGGAAAACGCTAATGAGCCGCTCCAGTTCAGGAGTTATTTCTTTACAGGTAATCGAAAGAGTCGTTTCCTGAACCGAACTGTCTGTCTGAATTACAATTTTCATTCTTTTATTGTATCACGCTTTGCACAGATTTTCATGAACAAAAAGTAAAGTGCTGTTGTAAACAACGGAGCCGCAAAAACATAGATAAAACTCAAATCATGCAAAACCAAACTCTGATAAATCACAAAGGAAATCACTGAAAGCACATATAGTACTACAATCTTTACTATCGGTTTGTAGCGGTTGATAAGCCACAAAACAAAGGCAAAAATCACCGGCAGTAAGAACTGCGCAAGAACACGAATGTCTGCACTGCCAGATTCAATCGCTACATTCTGAACTACAGCAAAAATAATAGAAATAACTGCATAGCCCATAAAAACTATGATTGCTGCATAAAATGCACGAATCAGATTTTTTGATTTCTCCGATTTTTCTTCTGTTGAATTAAGATGACGATAAACAAGCACGCTGAATAAAAGTGTCTGACTGCATATTTCCGGCAAGCCTACAAAATGAAAAGCAAATGGCAGCTTTGAATAGACAACGCCTTCGATTGAACTTGGTGCAGCTGCAGGTGCGCCAATGATTCCGATTCCTACAAACAAAAGCCAGAGCTTCAACCAGCCCGATTTCTGCTTAATAAAATCAATCAGCGGAATTAAAATAAGCCCGTACAGCAAGCCTCTGATAATCTGAATAAAAGGACCTGCCGCACTGGCTGCTCCATCAAATGTCCTGAAATAATCACAGACTACAGGCTGTTTCCACCATTCGCTGTAACCCATCAGCTGAGAGAAAATCACACCACAGATAAAATAGGTAATAACATGTGCAAAAGTAACATAAAGCACAAATGAAATTGTTTTCTTTGATTTTTCCATTATTATCTCCTCTTGGCTTTTTTGTTTAGCCTGAGAAGAATATAATGCCACTTGTTTTTGAAGGAAACCCGGTTTTGCACAAGTTGCCGGATTTAGGGTATAAGATGCCGGTTTATTTTATTCTTATAAAATGCCCTTCCTGAATTGCAGCAAGTATTGCAACAGCACAAACTGGAATGGCGATATATTTTATTTCAACAAAAGGCACGGTCAGCGGTAATGCAAAAAGCATCAAACCTGTTACCTTATTTAAGATTGTATGAAGCATTACAAATTGTTTCTGCACAATAAAACCTGAAACAATATTGATTATCCGGATTAGTGCAATAATTCCAATCCAAATATAAATCCAGACTGGAATACTTATTGCCGGAAATATTTTTATCAAGCAGACCGCAACAAATACGATATCAGCAATAGAATCCAGCCTTGCACCAAACTCACTTTCTTTTCCAGTTTTTCGCGCAACAGTTCCATCAATCATATCCGTTATGCCGGCTGCAAGATACAATGCGTAAAATGCAGGCGAGAAAGCCGGAAAGAAAAGAAGCGCTATACTTATTATGAATCTACTGCCGGTTATTATATTTGCCATGTTCTTATATTTCTTTAGAATTTCAAATTTTTGTAAATGCTTTTTAATTTTTTACGACAAATAAATACTCAAGTTCCTTTTTGAGTATTTCCCAATCTGGAACAAAAAACTCAAAAGTCTCATAAAATCCTTTTCCGTGATTTGGATGGATTAAGTGACATAATTCATGATAAATAACTTGTTTTATACAATTATTATTGGAGCATACAAGCAGAGTATTTAATGTCATTCTAGCCGGTTTCGATTTTGCACTTTGAGACAAACTACCCCAACGAGTTTTCATTATTCTTAATGTCAAAACAGGTTTCGTATATTTGGGATAATAGTTCTTAAAATGCAACCAGCACTCTTCAAACAATTCATTAAAAATCTCATTAGCCATTTCTTTTTGCCATCGTATAAAAGTATTCTGAAACGACTCTGGCGTTTTTATCCTTGTTTGAATTATGAGATTATTTCCAGAAAGATAAACCGCACTTTTTTTTACAAATTCATTATTTGATTTAAGAATATATTGTTTTCCACGAAAGTAAAAAGATTCACCAGGTACATAAAAATGATTAACAGGAATTTGTGCAACATCTTTCTTTTCCTTTATTTTTGCAGTTATCCATTTTTCCTTAGAAATAACAAAATTATTTATTCTTTTATCTGAAACATTTTTGGGAGCTCTTACTTCTATTGTTTTATCAGGAAGAATTTGAATTTGTATTGTTTTTCTATTAGAGCGAACCAATTTATAGCAATACATTAATAAGTTCTCCTTTTTCTTTCTACAAACAAAACTTTATCAATAATTTGATCCATAATGCTTGTTGGAAGAGATATACCTTTCTCATCTCGAATTACATCATAGAAGTAATCATCCATCATATCTTTAACATTATTAATTGCATCCTCATCATTCCAGAAATTAACTTTATTATTTGTTTCCAAAATCTTGTCAAAAGAAGATGCAATAATTGAACTTATTTCCTTTACTTTATCTTCTGTAAAACCAAGCTCTGATATAATTGGATGAATTACACCGTACGCTGCAATGGCATTATCATTATTAACAAGATTTTCAGGGACTTCATCATGCTCTCGCGCATCTAGCCTTCTTTTTGTTTCCGTAATTTGCTTTAGATATTCCAAATCGGAAATCTGCTTTTGCCGATATGCATCAATTACATTCTGAATCAATACAGAAAACTTTGTATAGAAAGCAGGATCTTCTTCCATATTTTCAGAAATTGTTTTTTTAGCAATAGAGGCTATTCTGTCAGCATAAGCCGCTACCCCATTACCAGAAGAGTTTTCTGCAACATTCAAAAGACCTGTCTTCTCATTGATTATGTAAGTAGGTTCATTTAGTTTTGTTACTGTATCTGCATGAATATGAGTATCCAGAAGCTTTTGTATTTTTGGTTCATAATCTCTATAATCAACAACTTCTGCATAACGATATTGAACAGCTTTTCTTAGTTTTTCAAATCTCTTTAAAGTATTCTTATATCTCTCAATATCATCAAGCTCTGTATTAGCAAGAAAAACTTCAGAAGAAAGTGCAATCCCAAGAGTTTTCGCATAATCTCTTAATTTATCATAAAAGGATTGTCTTAGATCATCATCTGCAAGAAACTCTTCGTATGCATTTTCATCATAATACCCTTTAACAGGATTAAAGATATCAATAAGAGCAGAATACTTTTGAGGAAGACAGTTTATTTCTGTTGATACACTTGAAAGAGCGCCATCCAAATCTTGCTGTTCAAATCCAGCCAAAGCCTGGTAGGTTGTAAGAGCTTTATCTAAATTCTCAAGGACATCTGCATAATCTATAATATATCCAAAATCTTTACCATCACAGAGTCTATTTACACGAGCAATCGCTTGAAACAGAGTATGCTCTTTTAATGGGCGACAAAGATATAAAACAGTATTACAAGGAGCATCAAAACCTGTTAATAGTTTATCTACTACGATAATAATTTCAGGCTCTTCTCCATGTTTAAATGCATCGATTATTTTTTCGTTATAATCTTTTTCATCTTTGTATTTTGCCATCATCTTTTTCCAGAAGGCATCAACAATCTCGGATGGCTCTTCCAGAATATCTGTGTAACTATCTCTAGTATCTACCCCAGAAATTAAAACTTCTGTCGTTATATCGGCAAACTCATCAAAAAACTGTTTAAACTTAACGGCTGTTTTTTTATCTGCTGCAACAAGTTGTCCTTTAAAACCCGTTCCTTGCCAATTATTCTTAAAATGCTCGTTAATATCGAAAGCACGCATATAAATAACTTGCTCAGTTTTTTGCAGCATATCTGCACGGGCATATTTTTTCTTTAAGTCTGCTTTCTGTTCATCTGTAAGATTAGTAGTGTGTCTTTCAAACCAAAGATCTATTGCTTCTTTATTTTGAGTTAATTCTACAAGACGACCTTCATACAACAATGGAACAACAGCCTTATCTTTCACTGCCTGCGAAATAGTATAAGTAGGTTTTATTAATCCTCCAAAACGCTGAAAATTATTTTTTTCTTTTTTTAAGATTGGAGTTCCTGTAAAACCTATATAACATGCCTTTGGGAACATTTGCCGCATTTTTGCAGCAAAACTACCAAACTGCGTTCTGTGACTTTCATCTACAAGGACAAAAATATCAGAAGAATCATCATGAAACTTTTTAATTCCAGCTGCTTTATCAAATTTATGAATGAGAGTTGTAATTACAGATGCTTTTTTCCCGGAAATCAAATCCAAAAGATTCTTTCCAGATGTGGCACGAACTGGAATAATACCACAATGCTTAAAAGTTTCTCCAAGCTGTTCATCCAAATCTGTTCTGTCTGTAACAAGAATAATTCTTGGAGCCGGAATATCTTTACAATACATCAGATTCTTTGCAAGCATAACCATTGTCAGTGATTTACCAGAGCCTTGTGTATGCCAGATAATACCGCCATGTCTGATACCATCAGTTCCTATACAATGAATTCTTTCAAGTGTCGATTTGATAGAAAAATACTGCTGATAACGGGCAATTTTTTTTGTGCCGACATCAAAAACCGTGAATCCATGAATCAAATCTAAAAAGCGTTCTTTAGAACATAATGAAAAAATAGCTTTATCCTGTTCAGTTGGATTTTCAACAATTTTTTCCAATGATGAAATATCAGATTCTTTCCAAATGCTCCAGAATTTTGAAGGAGTTCCAACAGTTGCATATTTTGCTCCATTTTTATTTACAGCCAGTAATATCTGACAATACATAAAAAGATGAGGAATATATGTTTCTGTCTGATTTCGAATATTCTGAGTTACAGCCTGCTCAAGCTCTTCTGATGGAGCCTTACATTCAATGACGCCAAGAGGAATCCCGTTTACAAACAGAACAATATCAGGACGAACTGTCTTTTGAGAACGGACTCTTTCTATCACAAATTCAGGAACAGCATAAAAAATATTGTTTTCAGGATTGTTCCAGTCTATGTAATTTAAGGTAAAACTTTTTGTAGAACCGTTGATTGATTGCGTCTCACTTGTTCCCATAACAAGAAGATCAGTCATCTCACTATTAAGTGGAAGTAGCCCATCATTTTTGAAAGGCTTTAATTTTTGAACAGCACTTTGGATACATGATTGTTCAAAAGCATATTCTTTTCCCTGGAATGAAATCTTATTGATTTCTGAAAGTTGTTTATAAAGAATATCTTCAAGTAAAACAGAAGAAAGCTTTTCACCACGGAGTTTATTTGCCTGTTCATAATCAACAATTTCCCAGTCTAATTTTGAAAGAAGTTCTAAGGCTGGTTTTTGAGAAAGAAAAATTTCTGTAGTGTCGAAATAGTGATTGTTAGTTATCATTATCGCCCATCCTTAAAGAAAGATTTCGCAATGTTCATTTTTATCTGACCGTCTTTGATTTTTTTTGAAGAGAATAATCCTTGTGTATATAAATACTCAAATAATTTATTATTTATTTCTGTATCAGGAATCAAAACATAATTCTTGTTTTTTATATTCAAGAAACAATCATCTATTAAGCAAAGATTTGTTAGAATTAATTCATGATTCAGAAATCCTGTCCCTATTGGTGACGGTCCAATAAATGTTTTTACCTTATTTTCATAGCTGATTTGTCGATTTTTTAAGACTTTCGTTACTTCATTAGAAACTAGCTCAAGTTTTAAATTATATAACGTTAGAATAAAATTATTAGTTAACTTTTCATAATTTTCAAATATAATTGATCTTGTTTTCTCAAATAATAACTCTTTGTCCTTATTTGGAATGTTTTTATCAAGTATGAATTTCTCAATATCAACAAAAGAAAATGATTCAGAATCAGAAAGATATTCGTCTAAGTTGCATTTTAGATAAGTCGAGATCAATGAAGCATCATAATTACGAATTTTATCTAATTCATTTTTAGAATAAGCAATACTATCAGTCTTTACCAAATATCTAACTTTTTCTTCTCCTAATGCTTCATAATCATAATCTGAAAATCTCCACTTTGAGAGAGGATTTAGAAATTGTAATGTTTCAAAACTAATTGATGATTTTTGAGCTACTTGTTTAAAGAACTTTGAAACTTCATATTGCTCAGAATCAATTATTGCTTCAATCTTTTGAGTAGCCAATTTTTCTGCATTACTTTTATCGTTTAAGAAATTTACAAAATCATCTGTCAGCTGATTTTGTAAAATGCTAAAAATTGCAAAAACATTTTCCCAATTTGGATAAATAGTCTTATTTGTTAATAATACAATCTTTAATTCTTGATTTTTAATTTGAGTGATATCAGAAATAACAGTTTGATTTTTGAGAATAAAAGTCTTTTTTAAATCATTTTCGATAGCTTGATTATTGATAATAAATAAAACAGGATCTGATAATTCATTTAATGTATCTAAATTATCCAAAAGAATATTAAGAACTTGTACAATATTATCTTTTATAATTTGAATAAGAATTGAAGCTCCAGATGCAAAAATTATTGAAATGCAGTTTGTAATTATTGAATTCTCTGTTCGTTTATCTAATACATGACATATGGTTTGCAAGTTTTTGAAATTAATTTCAAATAGTTTTTTATTAACAAATTCTAACATCAAGTTAGTATCATCGATATCGCATAAATCCTTGAAGCAAACTCCAATATTACAGAGTCTTGATACTATTTCATTTGGAGATAAATATTCAAAATTACTAACTATACTTGAATGCTGATTTATAAAATCTACAAAATCATCATCAATTTCCATTTTATCTAAAGCAGACAGTATTATTGGAGCAAAAAGTAATAATTCGTCCTCGCTATAAATATATTCCATTTTTTTCCATAAATTAGAAATTTCTGTGAAAATGATTTTTATAAAATTTTCATTTTTCTCATTAATCTGATTTCTAAGAAAAATCAATTCTGATTCATTCGAAATCAGCTGCAATAAGTCTAATAAATTATTTCTATACAAATCTATATGCTCAACTAAATATTTTACTAAATCATAATTAATTAGACTTTTTGTTTTTTTCCATTCAAATGGATGAATTGCATCAATTATATTTTTAATATTTGTAAGTTTATAATCATATGACAGTGGATAATTTGTTCTTACAGAAGAAATGAAATTATTATCTGCATTTGTTAGTAGTCCTTCATAGAACAAAGATATATATTCCAGATAATTTTCATCAATATAGCCATTTGAAATAAAATAAGAAATTAGATATTTGAATTCTCCAAACAAGTTATATTTTTGGACTATTTCTCCATAGTCTTTTGATAAGTCAGAAAATGAGTTATTTTTTATTTGGATAATGTTCTTTTGTATTTCATTTATTCTTACTGTTAACTTCATAATATCTTTTTGGGATAAAATATTCGACTCACTTTCTTTATACGATTTATTTAGGCCAAGTTCTTTCTGAATTTCACTTGCATCAAACCGTTCAGTAGTTTCGTGACTGTAAGAATTATATATATATGAATATTGAATATTTTCTGTTGTTAATATTTCTGAGAACTTATTATCTTGGCATAGTAAATCTAATTGACTTTTATTAACAAAATGCCCTTTTTTTTGGAAAAATGTAAAAAGATATAATTTACGTAAATCTATAACTTTCTCAAACTGTTCCTTTTGAATATCATAAATTTTTTGCTTTAATTCTTGAATTTCGTTTTCGCTTCCTTTACAGATTTCACCCAGTATTTTTTCTTTTGATTTTATGAAATCGGCTAATTTTCCTTCGCCATATTGTAATTTAGCAAAATCGCTTGGAAACAGGTTTTTATATACGATAAGCGAAAATAGATTGACATATTTCTGATTATGAATTTTATCTACATAAAAAATATATTCATTTGTAATATTTTTTAATAATCGCATATCATCAATGAATCTACATATATCTTTTAAATAATCATCCTCTATTCCAACAAAATAACCAGAATGTCTTTCTTTAAACTTAATTAAGAAATTTGCAGAATTAGATGAATTTATAACAGGAACAACAGGAATAATAAAATCAAAAAACTTTACCCTTTCTGATCCTTCAAATACATTATCCCTCAATGCATAGATGAAACATATACGTTTTCGTTCCTTTGTTATTAATTTTTCATAGCCATTCAAAAGTAAATTTAATTCTCGTAAACGAGTATATATTTCAGGATTTTCAAAACGATCAAGGTCTTCAAATATTACTATTTCATATTGAGGACAACATTCAAAAAAATAAAGTATTTCATCAAGTCGTCTATTTAATACTGAATTATGGAAATCTGAATTTAATTCTATTTCAGCCGTCGACTTTAAATGTAATTTTATATTCTTAACTTTTGTAAATTGTGAAAATAATTTTTTAAATAGTTTTATTGATAAAAGAATTATTACTATAAATGAACCATATTTTATCCCACAAGATACTATTAATCCTGGCTTATTCGAAAAATCAACCATAGGGAAGATATAGGAAATAATAGTCTCTCCTTTTATAAAACATATTATTGATACGATAAGCATTATTATCGTATTTGCCCAATCATTAACTATAGCTTTAGGAATATACTTTATTCGTGAAAACTTTGAATTTGGTAATTCATCAACTGATTTTTTATATACAATTTGTTGAAGAATACTTGTTTCTATATCACTAATTTTTATCCCAGGTTTATCTTCTTTACAAGTTTCATCATTATAAACTAATTCATTGTTTTTACCGCTAAAAAAATCATCCCATTGATTTTCATTCCTTTTACAAGCAAATGAAGCGAGACTGATTTCTATACACTTTTTTTCAAGTTCTTTTGATTTTATAAAACTTTTTATTATGGTACTTTTTCCTGCTCCATATGAACCAGTAATTGCAATATTGTGAATTCTTGGGTTATTTAAGGCTTCTTCTAAAGCAACAAAACTAGTATGATCCTCTTTATCTATATCTGGTAATAAATCAAAATATCGTTTTTCATCCTGTGGACTTTGTAATTCACTTTGATTTTTTGTATCGTCGTTTAAACTGTGAATATTATTGTCTATAATATTTGAATTTACAGTTTCTTCAGTCATTTTTTATTTCACCCTCCATTCTCCATTCTCCAGTTAAAAGTTTTTGCATTAAACCTTGTTTTTGAAGTTTGTATTGTTCCAATAACTTTTTATTCAATTCTATATCTTTTTGAATAAGAGATAATCGTTCAGCAATTATTTCTTGTTGTTTCAATTCTGGAAGTTCAATTACGGAATTCAAAAGATTATCCATATCCAAATTTCTACGAACAATACTTGCCCCTACTATTGAAGAATCCATCAATAGTCTTTTCATATACTTTGATCTGATAAGAAAATGCGCATATTTATAGGATATTAAATCTGTATTTATTGTGAAAACCTTATAGGCAGGAGAAATAATTCCAATGTCTGTGAGCGTTTGTAAATCCACAGATCCCATCCAAAAATTCAATCCGCTAAAAACAAAAGTATTACGTCTTGCAATTAAGTAATTGCTTGTATCTTCGTTAGCAACCCTTTTATTAAAATACTCTTCCTGAAATACAACTCCATCTTTTGTTACAGATAATGCTGGATATAATATATTTGATGAATTCTTTTCGTTACTTTGAATAAACAAGTCTGAAAATAAAACCTTTGTTGTACTTCCAGAAATTAGATTTTTTTTTAATGCAAAATCAAAATTTTTTTCTTTTTCAGAAATCAACTTTTCAGTTTTCTTAATTGCAGAATCCCAAATAGATAATGTTTCTGCTATTTTTTCTTGGTCTACAATTGGCGGCAAAGTTATTCTCAATTTTCGTAAATTATCAAGTGTTACTGTTTTTTGTGCTTCACCAATTGCAACTTTATCAGCTTGTGAATGAAAATCACTACTATCTAGTGCTTGAACAAGAAAATCTGGACTAACTTTTTCTGCTCTTATTAACGCGATGTGACGTTGAAAACAAAACTTCTTTACATTTTTTATGAGAACAGGAATTCCATATGAACCTACAACTGTATATAGAATATCATTTTCTTTTACTTTTCTCTTATCAATGATTTTTTCATAATAAGATTCAGGAACATAAGAACAATTTGTAAAATTTATTTTATTGAATCCTTCAATATTTGATATAAAAATAAAAGGTATTCCGCATTCTGTTTTAGGAGGGGGCAAATGATCTCCATCTGTTATAAAAGAGATTTCTCCTAATGTTACTTTCTTCCAGCCTTCTCTCATTTAAACATCTTTCCTATATTTTCAGCTTCCATAATTACCTCGAATTCGAGGCAGTTACACCGTTACTCCCAACATATTCATAATTTGCTTTGCATCCAGTTCAAGTTTTGAAAAACCAAAAACTTTCTTTCCCAAATCTTTTAAGGACGCACCAATATGATAAATTGTCTTTTCATCAATAAACAAAAATCTATCGTGAATATTTTTCAAAACCTGCACGTCTATCGGTGCAAACTGAGCATTGTGCTTCTGTAAATCCAGAGCAAGCTGCTTGGAAATGTTTTGTGTGTAAATTGTTGCTGAAACACCATTCTTTCGTTTATCCAGCATTGAAAGAACTGTGTCATCAACATAATTATCAACAAGAACTATTGAAGTTTTTGCCTTACGAATCAAGTCTGATGCAAACTTGTATGAATCAAAAATCTGTCCATCACAGAATACACCTTGTTTTGGCAAATCAGCCGCTTCAAGAGCATCAAAAACCTTCTCAAAGTTCTTTTCGTGAACATCCAGTTTTTCATGAATCTGAACAAGATTGCGATTTACCTTTTCTTCCGTTTCAATCTGCTGTTTTTCAAAAGAATCCAGTCGGGCAAAAAGTGAACCATTCGCCGAAAGGAAATGCCGCATCTGAACAAAGGCGTTCATAATCTGAATACTCACTTTTACAGCAGCTTCACTTTTTAGTATTGAAGCAAGCATAGCAACGCCTTGCTCGGTGAAGGCATAAGGGAGATATTTTGAGTGCTTTCCCCATTCCCCAGATCTTAAGGTCACAATTTGTGACCTTAAGATTTGATCTTCATTGTTCAAGGTCACAAATTGTGACCTTGAAGATTCTTTCATACATCTTAAGGTCGCATTTTGCGACCTTAAGATGTCGACTTCTTCTTTTGTAAGCTGAAAACAAAACTCTTCTGGAAATCTTTCAATATTTCGTTTTACTTGTTCATTAATACGTTTTGTTTCAACTCCATAAAGTTCTGCCAAATCTCTATCCAGCATTACCTGAACACCGCGAATTGTAAAAATTTTATCTTCAATAATCTGAGTGGTTAAATCTTCCATATGCTACCCTCTAAGAATCTCAGAAAGTTTTGTCTTCATCTGAGCACGAACATCAGCAAGCTCACCTTCCAGACGGTCAATTTCTTTCTGAACGGCATCAATATCAATTTCTTCCTCTTCTTCATAAGTGTCAACGTAACGAGGAATATTAAGATTGAATTCATTGTTCTTTATTTCATCAAATGAAACTTTTCTACTGTATTTTTCAACATCATCCCTTGCCGTATAAGTTTCTGTAATCTTATTAAGTTGTTCCTCAGATAATGTATTCTGCTTTTTACCCTGAACAAATTCTCTTGAAGCATCAATAAACATTACATCTGTTTCATTCTCACGACTTCCCCCTTTTTCTCGAGCTCTATCAAATACAAGAATAGCAACAGGGATTCCTGTTGTTGGGAAAAGGTTTGAAGGTAATCCAATTACTGCATCCAAAAGATTTTCTTCAATCATTGCCTGACGGATTTTTAATTCTGCACCACCACGGAACAAAACTCCATGAGGTACAACCACTGCAATTCGTCCTTTCTGATTTTTTGCTGTTTCAACCATGTGAGTAATAAAAGCCCAATCTCCCTTACTCTTTGGAGGAATGCCACGAGTGAATCTTCTGTACTGATCACTTGCTGCATTTTCTGCGCCCCATTTATCCAAACTAAAAGGAGGATTCGCAACAACAATATCAAATTTCATAAGACTTTTATTGCTTACTAAAAGAGGATTATTAAGTGTATCTCCCCATTCAATTCTTGCCCCATCAAAACCGTGAAGGAACATATTCATACGACACAGAGCCCATGTACTTCCGTTTGTTTCCTGACCAAACAAAGCAAAGTTACCAGAAGAAATCTGATTTGCAGCTTTTATAAGAAGCCCACCGGAACCACAAGTTGGGTCACAAATTGTATCGCCTTCCTTTGGTTTTGCAAGACGAGCAACGAGCTCTGTTACCATAAGAGGACTGAAGAACTCGCCTGCTTTTTTTCCTGAATCAGAAGCAAAATGTTCTATCAGATAAATATAAGTATTACCAATGATATCTTCTGAAACTCGGCTTGGTCTCATATCAAGTTTTGGAGAATTAAAATCTTCCAAAAGCTGCTTAAGGCGGCGATTACGATCTTTTGTTTTTCCAAGATTTGCTTCACTATTAAAATCTATATTACGGAATACACCCGCAAGCTTTGTTCTATTGGCCTCTTCAATATGTTCTAAAGTAATATTGATTAATTCTCCGATGTTATTTCGTTCCTTTCGCTCATAGAGGCTGTAAAAATTTGCAATAAACGAATCTACTTCTTTTCGTTTACCATCAACTTCTTCTGTAAGTTTTATAACAGGAAGAATAAAGCGTTCACGTTCAAGTTTACGTCGAATACGTTCATCATCATCACCATATTCTTTTTTGTATTCATCATAATGATCCTGCCAAACATCAGAGATATAACGTAAAAACAAAATTACAAGGATGTAATCCTTATACTGAGCGGGATCAACAACTCCACGAAACGTGTCACAAGCTGCCCATGCAGCAGCATTAATATCTTTCTGATCGATTTTCTGAATCTCGTTTTCCATTTTTATCTCCTGATTAAAAGTCTAAAGCTTTAAGAAGTACTGTTTCTGTCAGCAACCTCTTTTTCCTAATTAATTCTTCCTGTAATTCAATTTCTTTTTCAGAAAGAATACTAATTTCAACTATCCTTTTTTGGATTTCTAGCACAGGAACCGCAACTGGTAATTCTGCCAATACCGCTGTAGAAATCATACTTACTGAAGTTCCTGTTTTGTTTGTTGAAAAATATACCTGCGCTTCCTTACTGTTAATATACCATAAAAGGTATTGAGGCATGATTGCCATAGCATCGTGTAGTCTTATTCGCTGAAAAGGAGCCGAAAGAATAATATTATCTGAATCTATATCCATAATGGCCGCTGTAGAATCCATACCTCTAGATCTGAATACTAAATCTCCTTTTTTTAGAAGATAGTTTTCAGAAATATCTGACATATTGATTCTTACAGCCGTAGAGATATCAATCATATTCTTTTCCGATAATTCTTTTAACTGAACTACCAGAGCATTTCCTTCCGAATCGGGCTCAAGTTTTGCACGAAAAGAATAACCAGTGCGAATATCTGCGATTTCTTTTAATAAACAAGTATTATTTTTCAAACAGTAACCTCGTTACTGTAAATAATACAACATAAGATTTAGATTGTCAAATTTATTACAATAATTTAATTACTGTATTTTTTACTCAACTTTTACAAATAGTAAATCATTAGGAATCACCTGAAACATGCAATAATAACGGCCTACTGATTCTATTATCTTCTTGACTGTTCTGTCATAATTCCCCAGCGGATTCCGAAGCGGTCAACAAAAACTACACGGGCAGAACTGTAAACAGCTCCATAGCCTCGCGGCACTTTCCGTTGAAATTTAATGTTGTTACAAATGTCATAGTGTTTTTGTCTCCATTTTGAATTTATTTAACTACAGGGATTCGAATAATATGCTTTTCATGATTGAATTCGCCAATGATTTGACCGCCATTTTTTACCATGATTTTTACAGTGGCGATATTACTTTTCAGCGGGAAAAGTTTTATTTCTTCGTATCCGATTTCCCTGCATTTTTTTAGCAGCTCCTGAAACAGGATGTTTCCGTATCCCTTGCCTCTGTATTCTTTTGCTATGGCATAGCCCAGATTTCCGGCGCCGACTACGGTTTCCAGATATTCCGAAGAGGCATGTCTGACACGCCCATAGCCAACCGGTTCATCGTCTATATAAAGAAAATAAGTTGTGGCAGGAATCCATCCTTCCGGCAGATTGACGTCTTTCGATATATCGTCTTCCTTTTTCAACCATTTCCGATATTCTTCATAAGAAATATTGAATGCCGGGTTGTAGAAACCGTTTTCCCCGTTTGATATTCCCTGCAACATGTTGTATTCGCTTTTCCCCATTTCCAGGGATAATTGTTTTAGTTCAACTTTCATTTTATGTTTCTTACTTCAGCCCCTTAAAATACTCATGCAGTAATTCTTTTGTTACAGGTATGCTATGGCCTTCGAGTTCTTTGTAAACTAAATCTGTCAGATTTAAAAGCTTTTCCCATAATTCTGCTGGATTTTCGCTGGTGATAAATGTACTGCGAATTGCAGCTTTTTCATTTTCAGGCAACCTGTCAATTTCGCGATTCCGGTCACTTTCCAGGCGGTATCGGTCTCCAAGCAAATCGATATACAGTTTTCTGACATAATCCAGTTCACCCATCACACGGAAAAATTGTCCGCGACGAATTGCAACTGACGCATGTATTAATCGGAGCCATACAGACTGACAGGCTGTGTCTATATCTTTCTTCTGCTTATTACCAAATATTCTGTCATCCATCCCGACCAAAGATTGTTTCATCTTTTCTTCAACAGTACCAGAATTATCATACAGAACCTTAAACGCCGGCTTCCAGGCTGCAGCATGTTCATACGCACCAAAG
>JAFZWX010000103.1 GCA_017617145.1 Treponema sp.
AACATTGTTCCAGAATTTGTGCTTTTCTTTGGCGGATGAGAGTGGGATAACATATTTGTTTTCATCTTCGTTGATCAAAATTCCGATATAAGGTTTGTTGTCGTAGCCAATCGGTTTGTAAAAGACTTCAGAGCAGTTTTCGTGCAAATATTTCAAGTAATCCTGATCAATATTGACGAAAGTGAGTTTGTCTTTTAGTGAAAACACGACACACCTAAAAAACTAAGGCCGCCCACTTTCGTGAACGGCCCTTCTTAAAGTTCATCTCTTCGCGGCAAGCCGCAGGTTAATGGAGACCTTACATTCGCGAATTATATGAATGAAAACAAAAATGTCAAGAGGAAAATATCAAATTTTTTAATTAAATTTAAATTTTTCTTAAATGCTGTGATTAGATATCTGGGGGCGCGGGCTGCCCGCCTGCAATCATTTTCAAAATTTTAAGAGTTTATTTTATGAAACTGTGCGCTGATATGCGTTTCTGACACAACGCACGAAGTAGTTGAATCTGCCGTCGTCGAAATCATCATTGGGAAAGACACCTTCTATACGCCCTGACTTGAAATCCACGATCCAGTTCGGATCAAAATCGGAAGGACCTGCCGATGTAGACCAAAATTTGCCGGTGTCGCCGAGTTTGCTGTATTTTCCTGATGAAGCCGCCTGACAGCTGGCGCAATCTTTAGGTGTATAGCATTTGGGAGCGTCATCATTGATGCCGCGTGTATCGTGGGATAAACATTTTCCCTTTTCGCTTACTTTGCATTTGCCGCCAGTTACGGTTCCGGGGCAGCTTTGGATAAGAGTTCTAAGCTCGTCAATGTTCGGCAGTCTCCAGTCGTTGTGGCCGCCTTCTTTCAGGTTTTTGCAATAGTTTTCCCTACCTTCCCAATCCAGCGGTTTTTGTGTTCTTTCTGACCACTGAAGACCGTCAATGACAATTTTTTCCTCTTTTTTGGAGGCTTGTTTTTTTGCAGCCGTTTTAGGATCAGTGTCTGTTACACACCTGAAATTATATGCAGTAGTTTTGTGAAGTTTTCGTCCGCACACGCCGCTGTCAAAGTTTATTCCCCAAGCATCAAGCGTGTTATCCGATGTTGTGGAAGAAGACCAGAACCAGTCAGTGTCGCCGAGCTTGCTGTATTTCCCTGACGGATCACTGGGGCAGCTTGCGCAGTCTTCCGATGTCCAGCATTCACCGGAAAGGCAGCCGCTTTTTTCGCTTGCTTTGCATGATCCGCCTGTTTCAGTGCCGGGGCAGTTCTGGACAAGCGTTCTAAGTTCGTCAAGGTCGGGCAGTCTCCAGTCGCTGCGTCCGTTTTCGTTCAGGTTTTTGCAATATTCTGCCGCTTGATTCCAATTCATCTTCTTTTTTGTTATATCTGACCACTGAAGTTCTGTAGGCGCATTATTCAAAGCAGGTTCTTGCTCGGAATCATTCTTCTTGTTGCATGCAACAATTAAAAATACAGCCGTAAAAATACAGAAAATTACACAAAGTTTTTTCATGATAATCCTCCTGAAAATTGTTGTTTCTTATCTCACGCAACGAACTTCGTGATCGCAACCTGATTCGTTGCATTTCCTATTGATACTGTCTATACGAGCACGTCCAAACTCCATGTACCATACTGAATCCGGATGGTCTGATAGAATGGATGAAGACCAAAACCCTAAACCTCTCTTGTCTCCGAGCTTGGTTGGATTTTCTTCATAATAGGAGTAACAGTCATAAGTACGATCTTTCGATGAAAGTTTTCCTGCTTTTTCACTTATTTTACAATAACCTCCATTCTCGATGTAAGGATTATTCACTATAAGCGTCCTGAGTTCATCAATGTTCGGTAATCTCCAGTCGCTGTAACCGTCTTCGTCCAGATTTTTGCAATAATCTACGGCATCATTCCAAGTATATGTTGTATATGAACTATTGCCTTTTGGTCTTTTTGACCATTGCAGAAGCAATGCTTGAATCGTTTTAACCTGTTTTTCTTTGAGAGAAGATTCAAGAAGAGGAAGCGAAAGTATTTCCGAATATTCCATTTCGCCTTTTTTTACAACTACCCTTTTGCTACAAAGCGGAACTTTGAATGTGCCAGGGGCTTTACCCAATTTTTTCCCGTCAACATAAACCTCGGCTTCAACGACATTGCTTTTTCCATCCTGTGCATAGACTTTGATCGCTGATTCGCGAGGTTCTAATTTGAGATCAATATTTTTCTTTTCACCGTTTGTTACAGTAAAGTTTTCACTTTTTTCATGGTAGCAAGGGCTTGAGTAGTCGATTTTGTGCTCTCCAAATGTTATAACTTTATTTTCAATAGGAGGTTCTCCTAAATACTCTCCATCCAAAAATACTTCGGCTTCGTCTCCTTTGACTGTGAGCCATGCGCAATCGGCTTCGAGTTTATATTTTATTGTTCTGCCTTCAGTGATTTTTCCCTTTTTTACTTTTGGGGTGTAGTTTTCTTTCCGCATTTCAATTTCGTGCTCTCCCATGGTCAATATTTTTGTACAGGGAGTAGCTTGACAAACAACTTCGCCGTCAACAATAACAGTGGCTTCGCCGGGTTCACTTTCAAATTTGACGAGAGTTTCTTCTCCGCCGCTACTCAACCAATCTTCTTTTTTGTCATCATCTGCAAAAATAAAAGCAGAAAACAAAATGAGAAAAATCAATGCTGTAAAATTTTTCATTTTTATCTCCATTAGCAAAATCAAAATATTATTGTTGTCTTACGCAGCGGACATTGAAACCCTCGTAAACACCATTGATAGGAGCGTCGTAATAAATTCCTCCGCCTCGGAATTTTATATACCATACACCGCTTGTATTGGTGACCGTAGAGGAAGACAAAAAATTACCTGTGTCGCCTAATTTACTGTTGTCGCCATCAGTTGCGCGACAATCCAAGTCAGATGAAAGCTGCCCTGCTATTTCACTGATTTTGCATTTTCCGCCAATTTCAGTGTATTCATTGTTTATTATAAGAGATCTGAGTTCATCTATATTCGGTAATTTCCAATCACTATGTCCAGCTTCAGTCAGATTCTTGCAATAATTTATTGCATCGTTCAAGTCCAGAACTTTTGGTGCTACTTTTGACCACTGCAAATTAGCCATTTGAGATTTATACTCTCTTTCACAACGGTCAGACGGGTCGCCATTGTCGTTTTTGCTGCTGTTGTTTTTTGACCGAGCACAACGAACAGGGAGTTCGAATCTATCCTTTTTGAAGGTATTCAAGCCGGCTTTTGAAAAATCAACGACCCATGCGTAATTAGTATTAAGGAATTGGTTGGAAGAAGACCATAGAGTCTCTGCTGATGAATCAAGCTTGTTATATGAACTCTTGAAATAATCTTTACGGTCACACTGACATGAGTTTTCTTGCCAGCAGGCAGTTGATAGACAGCAACTTTCCGCGTTTACTTTACATTCCCCGCCGGTTTCAGTTTTGGGACATTGCTTTATAAGAGTTCTCAATTCGTCAATATCGGGCAGTCTCCAGTCGCTGTGACCGCCTTCATTCAGCTCCTTGCAGTATTTTACAGCACTATACCAGCCCATTGTGTCTTGGGATTTATTTGACCACTGCAAATTTCCCGTCTGATTATGAACTTTGCTGCTTTTTGCTTTTTGTGAACCGGTGTTTTTTTGTTTTGGAGCAGCAAACAGTGCCAAAACAGTGAAAATCACACATAAAACCAAGAAAAGTTTCTTCATTTTTTTACCTCCTCGAAATTTTGCAAATTATCGTAATTATTTAATTTACTTTTTTTCACCTATTTCTTTTTTGATATCTTCGCAGGCCTTTTTGTAGAAGTCTTTGTAGCTTAATGTTCTATTGTAAATTTTGACATCCACATTGAAAACTTCAAGCAATTTGCGCTTGCACCAAGCAGGTGCCCCTTTTTTAACCTCATTCTTCTGATCTCTATCAAAGAAAACTGTCTTACCAAAATTTCCAGGTTTTGCCTTGTATTCTATAAGCCACCACAAGTCTGTTTCGGAAAAATCCATTCCGAAACCCAAAATATAAAGGTCTCCGTAAAGGAAAGCGTCGATCCAGCTTTTGATTTCTTTATTTGCGCTGTTGTTGAAATTTGCATTGATCCATTCATTGTACCTTCCGACAAGTTTACCGTAGCAGTCGTGGCCGAGAGCAATGGACTGAGGAGAATAAATGTCTCCGTGAATATGCCAGACAGAAAGTTTTTTACTCTCAAAACAGTGACATGTGTTTATCAAAAACTTTTTTTGCACACTGTCACTGTAATATTTTCTTCTCTCTTGAATGTGGCCTTTTGTTATCTCTGACATATTCAGCAAAGCGCACTCTATTTCGTAGGTGTAGTTTGTTGTCAGAATGTAGTCAAAGTTCAAATTCAGCAGTTCTTGAAGAAATTTTTGTTGAGATTTGTTTACGGAAAGGCCCCATTTTTGCTGGGATGCAATAAAACTGTCAAGTTTAGACTCCAGTTTGTTGTTGGAAAGGAGTGCAGCTTTCAAAGGCATCGGCATTTCGTAATTTACATCGGTGCTGAAAAGAGATTCATCGGTGATTTCTTTCAGTAATTCGTTCCAAGAAGCTCCTTTGTTGAATGCCCTTGCGATTCCATTGCCTAAAAGCAGGACTTTCGGGCGTTTGACATTGAGGTTAAAAGCTTCTCCCTTTTCCAATTTGTTTGGCATGATTTCCTCCACTAAAATAAATTGCAAATCGGCTGTATCTGCTGAAATTTTCTAAACTTTTCTGAATTTTTTCGGCTGAAAAACTTGATTTTTACATTTGAATTATATATAATTAAATACGGATTCTTGATTCTTGA
>JAFZWX010000104.1 GCA_017617145.1 Treponema sp.
AGAAAACTTTACTGCAACAGTTGAACCAGGCGTTATTCTTGAAGATTTCCAGAAGTACGTTGAAGGACTTGGATTTTTCTACCCGCCTGATCCTGGTGAAAAGCGTGCAAGCCTTGGCGGAAACATTGCAACAAATGCCGGCGGAATGCGTGCCGTAAAATACGGAGTAACCCGCGACTATGTAATGGGTCTTGAACTTGTACTTGCAGACGGAACAATTGTTACAGTTGGAAGCAAAAACCGCAAGGACACAACAGGCCTTGATATAAAAGATATTGTAATAGGCTCGGAGGGAACTTTAGCCGTCATAACAAAATGTCTTTTGCGTCTTATAGGAAAGCCCGAAAAATCGCAGAGCATTCTTGTAAGCTTTGACAGTTTGCAAAGCGGAATAGAAGCAGTACCAATTATTTTACGCCAGAACTTGAATCCAACTGCCGTAGAATTTATTGAACGAAAAGTTGTAAAGCTTGGTGAAGATTTTCTTGGTTTGAAATATCCGGACCCGGAGGCAGCAGCTTACCTTCTTTTGACCTTTGATGGTACCGCTGCAGAAATTGACGGTGCAATCCAAAAACTTGGTGATGTGCTTAAAGGTGCCAGCCGCCGCGTAATTATTCTTGACGGCAGTGCCCCTGAGTTAGACAGTGCAAACATCTGGAAAATCCGTGGTTGTCTTGTAAAAGCTGTAGAAGCTGTAAGCGAACAGGAACCTTTGGATATTGTTGTTCCAATTGCCCGTGTTGCCGATTTTGTTGAGTATGTAAACAAGCTTGAAAACTCAAACGGCATGCAGATGATAAGTTTTGGCCACGCAGGAGACGGCAACGTTCACTTATGCGTTGTACGAGGAAGCCGCAGCAATGAAGTTTGGGAAAGCGAACTTAACGCAAACCTTGAAAAACTGTATGCTAAAGCAAAGGAACTTGGAGGATTAATTTCAGGTGAACACGGTCTTGGCGTTAGCAAAAGAAGTTATTTCTTTGCCCAGACCCCGGCCGCAAATGTTAACCTTATGAACGCCATAAAAAAATCCTTCGACACCAAAGGAATTTTGAACCCGGAAATTAGTTATGTAAAATAGGAGTCCCTAAATGCCACAACTTTCTACCCGCACATCAACCTTTACCGACAGCGTCATAAGAAGAATGACCCGCATCTCAAATCAGTACGGCGCTGTAAACCTTTCGCAGGGATTCCCCGATTTTGAACCACCCCGCCCTATTCTGGACCGTCTGGCTCAAGTTACAAAAGAAGATTTTCATCAGTATTCAACAACCTGGGGCGCTCAGAATTTCCGTGAAGCACTTGCAAAAAAAATCACTCATTTTTCGGGAGTAGAAGTTGACCCTAATTCAGAGCTTGTTGTAACCTGCGGCTCCACCGAAGCAATGATGGCCGCCATGATGAGCGTTACAAACCCTGGTGATAAAGTAATTGTATTTTCTCCATTTTATGAAAATTACGGAGCTGACACAATTTTAAGCGGAGCCGAACCAATTTATGTTCCGCTTGTTCCACCAGAATACAATTTTGATGCCGTAGTATTAGAAGACGCCTTCCGGCAAAAACCAAAAGCAATTATTGTATGTAATCCGTCAAATCCGTGCGGAAAAGTTTTTACCCGCGAAGAACTTACAATAATTGCAGACCTTGCTAAAAAATATGATTCCTTTGTAATTACAGATGAAGTTTACGAACATATCCTTTACAAGCCTCATGTTCACACTTACATGGCAAGTCTTCCCGGAATGAAGGACAGAACAATCACCTGTAATTCACTTTCAAAAACTTATTCAATTACAGGCTGGCGCCTTGGTTACACACAGGCAAATCCGGAAGTAACTGAACGCATAAAAAAGGTTCACGACTTTTTAACAGTTGGAGCCGCTGCCCCACTTCAGGAAGCCGCCGTTACAGGCCTGCTTTTCCATGATGAATATTACGCAGAACTTCAGGAAAAATATACCCACAAACGAAATCTGTTCTTACAGGGCTTACGCGACATAGGCCTTCCACACACAGAACCTCAGGGAGCCTACTACATAATGATAGACATAAGCGAATTCGGCTACAAAGATGACCTTGAGTTTGCAGAAGTTCTTGCCCGCGATGTTGGAGTTGGAACTGTCCCTGGTTCATCATTTTTCCGCGAACCGGAAAACCGCTATGTACGCATTCACTTTGCAAAAAAAGACGAAACCCTGAACGAAGCACTCAACAGACTTGCAACAATCCGAGAAAAAATTCGTAAAAGATGATATAATTTCCTCAGGAGGAAAACGGTGACTCTCCAGCAAATCAAGTATGTAATCGGCATTGCAGAAACAGGCTCTCTGAACAAAGCATCAGAAAAACTTTATGTTTCGCAGCCTTCACTTACCGCAACAATTCACGATCTTGAAGATGAGCTTGGTATAACAATTTTCAACCGAACAGGCCGAGGCGTTACCTTAACAAACGACGGAACAGAATTTCTTGCAGCAGCACGCCAGCTATACATGAACTATCAGAATGTAATGGAAAAATACGGCGAAAACGGAACCATCAAAAAAAAGTTTGGTGTTTCTACCCAGCACTACTCCTTTGCAGTAAAAAGCTTTGTCGAAATGGTAAAAGACTTTAATACAAACGAATACGAATTTGCAATCCGCGAAACAAAAACACGCGACGTAATAGATGATGTAGCAAATCTTAAAAGCGAAATTGGCATTTTGTACCTGAGTGACTTTAACCGCAAGGCAATTACAAGTATTTTAAAATCCAAAGACCTTGAGTTTCATCATCTTATAGACTGCAAAGCTTATGTTTATATATGGAAAGGCCACCCTCTTGCAAAAAACAAATTCATCACAATGAAGCAGCTCGAAAATTATCCGTGTCTTTCTTTTGAACAGGGCGACGGAGCAACTTTTTATTTTGCCGAAGAAATTTTGAGCACCGAAGAATATCACCGCACAATCAAAGCAAACGACCGTGCAACAATCTTAAACCTCATGATTGGCTTAAACGGCTACACTCTCTGCTCCGGAATAATCTGTGAGGAACTCAACGGTTCAGACTACATTGCAGTTCCTTTTAAGGATGAAGATGAATCCATAAACCGAATCATGCAAATAGGCTGGATTACAAGACGAAACTTTACTTTGAGCAACATCGGAAACAAATACATTGAAGAAGTAAAAAAATATCTTGGAATTAAATAGAATATTGGGGCAATAGGTTATTATATCGTTTTTTTGAGAACTTCGTTCATACTGCCTGTACGATATCCTTGTAAGTCAAGTGAAACATAAGCAAAGCCAAAAGACTTGAACTTCTGTGTAATAAGCTCGCTATTGGCAAGAATCTTTTTCATTTCAGATGGCAATACCTCAATTCGTGCAAGATTTTCACCATGAATTCTCACCCTTATTTGCTGAAAGCCCATATCAAGAAGCAGCTGCTCTGCCCTGTCCACCATCATCAGTTTTTTTTCGTTGATTTCTTCTCCATAAGGAAAGCGGCTGGAAAGGCACGCAAAGGACTGTTTTTTCCAGGTTGGAAGTCCTATCTGTTTTGAAATTTCTCGTATTTCGTCTTTATATAATTTGCAATCACGCAAAGGACTTTTTACACCAAGTTCTGCAACTGCAAGTAAGCCTGGTCTGTAATCTCCGTTATCGTCCATATTGCTTCCTTCGCACACAAATGCAATTCCATTTTCTTTTGCGAGTTTTATAATTTTATTGAAAAGTTCTTTTTTACACAGATAACAGCGGTTCACAGGATTATTGCGGAATTCAGGAATTTCAAGCTCTTCTGACTGAACCACAATCTGGCGGATTCCGTTTTTTTTGCAGAAAGCAGATGCCTCGTCAGACTCGCGTTTGGGAAAAGAGCATGATGTAGCGGTAACTGCAACAGCCTTGTCACCTAAAACTTCGTGTGCCACATACAGTAAAAATGTAGAATCTACACCACTTGAAAATGCAACAGCAACACTCTCCAGTGAACGAAGATATTCACGTAAATCATTAAGTTTTTTTGACAAGTTATCTGTCATCTTTTCATACCCCTGGTGAAAAATGTATATACCTTGTAATTTAATAGGTGTATAATATTATTTAGAGGCATTAG
>JAFZWX010000105.1 GCA_017617145.1 Treponema sp.
ATTGCTTGAATTACACTTGCGGCAACTGCATCGTTTCCGCAGATTATTGCATCTGGAAATACGTCGCTTTTTAAGATTCTAACCATTTCCTGATACGAAAGGTCATAGTTCCAGTCATCGGTATAAAAAACGTGGTTTATTTTTACATTTGAATTTCGTACAATTCTTGTTATTCCATCGTTGATTAGTGTCATGTTATAGTCTTCTTTTGGTCCAAGAATACAATACCAGTTAGTGCCCGATGTTTGTCTGATCATTTCAAGGGCCATTGTTTCTCCAACTTTTTCGCTATCGATTGTTATGTAAAGATTTATGTCGGAATTAAGAGTGAGTCTGTCGTATGAAATAACAGGAATGCCCTTTGCCCTGATTTTTTGTACTGTTTCTGATATAGAAGCAGCATCTTTAGGAAGCACAACAATTGCATCTGTTCTATCCATTAAATACAAAAGCTGCCTGTTTTGTTCTTTAATGTTGTTTCCTGCGTTTTGAACTATGACATCTGCACCAAGTTCTTTTGCCTTGTTAATAAAAATATCCATATCGCGCTGCCAGCGTTCAATGGCAAGTGTATCTATTGAGAATCCAATTGTTATATGTCGTTCCGGGGCAGGAGTCGATTTTTTTTCAGTCGAAGGTTGATTCTGTTTTTTACACGAAAAGAAAGTTATGCACAAAAAAATGAGTAGAAAACCAGTAATTACTTTTTTCATTTCTGTTTCTCCTTTCTATATTCTTTTGGTGAAAGTCCATACTTTGTTTTAAAAATCCTGCTGTAGTAATTCTGATCGTTATATCCAACCTCGGCAGTTATTTCTTTTATTGACAGGTCTGTTTCTGCAAGCATCTGACATGATTTATCAAGTCGTTTATCTGAAACAAAGTTAATGTAAGTTTCTCCTTTTTCTTCTTTAAAAAGCTTACTCAAATAAAAGGAACTTACTCCTGCATACTCTGCTGCCATTTCAAGTGAAATATCCTGTGAAAGATTGTCTTCTATATAGTCGCAGACTTTTTTAATAATAGGATTCGTTTCTGCTTTTCGGATATTTGAAATTGCGGCGGTACATTCAAGAAGAAAGGTTTGCGTAAAATCTTTAATAAGTTTTTTGTCATTAAGAGAACTTAGGGTTGCAAAAGCATTGTCAAAGGTTGAACTTGAAAAGTCTTTGTTTATTTCACGGGTTGTATTGTTTGCAGTTACAATCAGTTCAAAAAATGAATTTTTGATTTTATCAAGTGCAAGTTCTCCCGAAAAAAGCTCCGAGGTAAAAAGTTCAAGAAATGATTTAACACCACTTGAATCTCCATTTGAAAGTTTTTTTAGAATCTGATTTTTGAATTCTCCATGACTTGAGTTTTGTTTTGAATTTGTTTTTGGTTGAAGGGTAGGTACTGTTTTATTATTTGCTGCAAACACTAGTTCACCATTAGAATCTGCTTTATTAAGAGCCGAAAGAGCTTCATTGTAAGAGGCCTGCAGTAAGGTTTTATCGTTTGCGATTGTACTGACACCGGCCCTAATACCGGAAGAAATGTTATAGCTCATAAGGTTGTAGAATTTTTTTATCTGCTCCTGGACCTCTGCGTAATCAGGATTTTCAGAATAAACAGGAAAGAACATTACAATTCTGTTCATCATAAAGGAACTTATAAGACATCGATGCTCTTTGTTTAAAAGTTCGTGAAGCTTCATATAAGTTGTATACTGATTATCCTGATTTATGTTTGGAAATTCAAAGCAGCAGAAAACCCAGGGTGTTTCAGAAAGATTAAAATATTCGAGATACGCGCTAAGGTCAACAGATTTTTCGTTATTAAAAATACAGGCATAAATAAAATCATTTTCTATCATAGGAGATACAAGGTCAAGTTTTTTATGAAGTTCTTTATCGGCACTTAGTTTTCCTTGTTTTTCCTGAATAAGCTGCATTGCTCCCTGAATTGTTTCTATAACAACATTTCTGTTTACAGGTTTTGTAATATATTTGTAGGCGCCAAGTTCAATTGCACTCTGTGCATACTGGAAACGGTCAAAAGCACTTAAGATTACAAAAACAATATTTGGCTTAAGTTTTGTAATTACACTGACAGTTTCAAGACCACTAAGCCCGGGCATGTTAATATCCATAAAAACCATGTCGATATTTTCTTTCATAACAATTTCTATTGCTTCTGTACCCGAAAGGGCTGTAAACACTTTTACTTCATCAGCAAAGTTCTTGCTTATAATGAATGAAAGAGAATCAATTACTATCTGTTCGTCATCTGTTATTAATACATTAAACATTTGGTACCTTAATTATAAATTTTGTTCCTTTGCCGTTTTCGCCGTCTGTTATATCAAACAAATCATTACGATGGAATTCCAACCCAAGCCGCATGAATACACTTATAAGACCAGTGCCGTTGTGTGTAGAATTGTCATCAAGAACATCAGGAGAAAGTCTAGTAGTTCCAGATGAAACTGCATCAAAGACAGCCTGTCTGGTGTTCTGAGGCATTCCTTCGCCGTTGTCGGAAACACTGATAATTATAAATTCATCAGTTCTTTGTACACAAAGCCGTACTTTTCCTTTTGATTTTTTAAGACCATGTTTAATACAGTTTTCAACAAGCGGCTGAAGTGTCATTGAAGGAATGCGTTCCGGGAAAGAGCCTTCTGGAATTTCTTTAATAAAATCCAGTCTGTTTCCAAAACGAACCTTCATTATATACACAAAATTATCTATTAAACCAAGTTCTTCGTCAATTGTGGCAGTGCGGCTTTGCTGCTGAATGTTGTAACGGAAAAAATCGGCAACCTGTTCAATAAAGTAGCAGGTTTTATCAGCATTTTCCATCATTGCAAGCTGTGCACCGGTATTGAGTGTATTAAACAAAAAGTGAGGATTAATCTGGTTTTGAAGGGCACGCAATTGGGCATCGGTATAAAGCGACTGCATTTCTACTTCTTTTTCTTTAAGGTCTGCTTCAATACGCGCTTTTTCCCAGATTGTATCAATGTATTCTCGTATACTTATAATCATTTTGTCGAACGCCTTGCACAGGTTTCCTATTTCATCATTCGACTTGCGGTTGAACAAAGGAATATCAAAATCACCCTGAGAGATTTTATGTGAAACTTCAGAAATCTCAACAAGTGGTTCCATAATTGAAGTAATTGTAAGATAAAGCACAAAGAAAATAAGAACCGAAAATGTAAGGAAGAAAATGATACTCATCATATTTGTAAGCATGATTCTATTTTGATTATCATTGTAGCGCGTTGCATTTTGCTGAAGTCTGAGCTTGTTTAATTCAAGAATCTGACTTGTGAGATAATTGTAACTGGCCATTGCATATTTATAATTTACATTTACTTCTTCTTCGGCATTTGCACGTCTTGCAGAAATTGCCTGATTGCTATAATACAAAAAGGCTTCGGTTAACTGATGTACAATATATTCCTTGTGAGCAACTTCATTCCGCGATGGAAAATCCTGTAATGTTTCATAAAAATCCTGTACCTTTATGCGCGAGTTATAAAAGGCATCAATGCTTTCGAAAGTTCTATAATTTACATAGTTTTCCATTGCTTTTTCTGTAGAAGAAAGTGTCTGCGTAAAATCTGTTAGCTCCGAATTTGATTTGTAGGAGTCACCAAGGTTTTGCATTGAGTAGAACGAAAACCTCATTGTCATAATAATACTTACGGCAAGCATTACAATTGCAATTCCAATGCAGAACATAATTCGCCAGCGGAGACTTTTATTTCTTATATATTGAACAGGATTTAATTTCATTTTTCCGCCTTTGTTATTTTAACTTCTGCCGTAACATAGCTGTTTGCATAACCCTTGTTTCGATATTCAAAAAGCTCCTGAATCGCAGCTTTACCAATTCGTTCCGGATCAAGAGAAAAAAGCTCGGTTATAAATCCTTTTTGAAGATAAAGCTGACATACTTCGTTTCCGCCAAAGCCAAGCAGTTTATACGAGTAAGCCGGAAACTGTTCTGAAAGCTGTTGCGCAGACATAATTGTATCGTCTTCGGTAAGCGAAATAAAAATGTTACTGTTTGATTCAAGTGTGAAAGACTGTGGAATGTCTTCAATTACAGAAAAATGAATCTGTGGAGAATCCTGCAATGTTCTTTGTACACTGCTTATAAGGTTTGTTGTGTTTGTTGAAATTGAATCACTTATAATGTAAACATTTCCACCTTGTGGTAAAAATCCTAGAACTTCATCGGCAACGCGTTTTCCCATTTCCCAGTAGTTAACGCCTACATAAGAAATCTGATCGAGGTTTGGCGAAAATTGACCAGTTGTTATAAGTGGAATAAAAGGTTCATCATTTCTTTGAAGCAGAACAGGGGTGTCTTCAGGAGAATCTATATAAGCAATAATTCCATCGGCATTCAAAAAAGAGCAGTAATCAATAAGGTCTTGAAGAGAAGCTGTTCCGGCCTGTGAGTCTGGAACATGAAGGTCAACAACAGCATTATAGGATTTTTCGAGACTTGCAGCACCTTTATAAAGCTCTGTAAGAAAACTCTGATTTTCGTATGTTCCAGTTATGATAATATGATAAAGACAGGTGTCGGCAGGATTATATTCATTTTTAGTTTTTATTATTGCGCGTGATTGTTTGAAGGTCGTATAAAAAAGAATCATAAAAAAGAGAAGGGCAATTAATGTAAGAATTAAAAGAACCCATTTAATGAGCCGCTGCTTTTTCTTTTCCATATTCAAAAACGATTTTGTTCTTCTTATAATCTGCCGTTACGCTGCCGCCTTTTGCAAGTGAACCAAACAGAACTTCGTCAACAAGCGGGTTTGCAATATTTTCTTCAATTGTTCGTGCCATGTTGCGTGCGCCAAATTCTTTTGAGTAGCCTTGTTCTGTAAGATAGTCTATGCACTTGTCTGTAACAGTAAGAGTGATTTTCTTTTTCTTGATTCTTTGTGCAAGCTTGAGAATTTCTTTCTGGCAGACCATGCGCACAATCTTTTTATCGAGGTAGCCGAACGGTACAACAGCATCAAGTCTGTTTCGGAATTCCGGTGGGAACAACTTGTTTACTGCTTCAAAAAGCGTTGCTTCGTCGTAGGCGGCATCCTGTGTTCCAAAACCAATACCGGCTCGTTCCATTTCGCGGGCTCCGGCATTGCTTGTCATAATTATCATGCAGTTGCGGAAGTCTGCCTTGCGACCCTGATTGTCTGTAAGAATACCGTAATCCATTACCTGAAGAAGTACGTTGAAAATGTCTTCGTGGGCCTTTTCGATTTCATCAAACAAAATGATTGAGTTCGGGTTTTTGCGCACATCTTTTGTAAGTAGGCCGCCTTCTTCAAAACCAACGTAGCCTGGTGGTGAGCCAACTAAACGGCTTACAGAATGTTTTTCCTGGTATTCACTCATGTCATAGCGCAGAAGCGGTTCGCCTAAGGTTTCGGCAAGGGTTCGGGCAAGCTCTGTTTTTCCGCAGCCTGTCGGGCCAACAAAAAGGTAGCAGGCTTCTGGTTTATCGGGATTACGGAAACCGGCACGGGCACGCTTTACTGCTTTTGTAAGAGTTTGAATTGCTTTATCCTGACCAAAAATCTGTGAGCCGAGTGTGTGTTCAAGATAACGCAGGGTATCTTTCTGGTCACCTGTAACAGAGTCAATCGGAAGTTTTGCCATTTTTGCAGTTATGCGGCGGATTGTTGCAACGTTTATTGGAGCTGTCGCACCATGGATTTTCTGGTATGCACCCGCTTCATCAATAATATCAATTGCTTTGTCTGGAAGGCGCTTGTCTGGCATGTACTGAACAGACATATCTACGGCTGCTTCAAGTGCGGCTGGTGCATATTTTACATGATGATATTCCTCGTATTTTGGAAGCAAGCCCTTAAGGATTTTTACAGTTTCTTCGCGGCTTGGTTCTAAAATGTCTACCTTTTGAAAGCGTCGTGAAAGGGCACGGTCTTTCTCAAAATGTGCTGAGTATTCTTCAAAGGTTGTGGAACCAATAAGGCGAATGCTTCCATCGGAAAGGGCAGGCTTGAGTAAGTTTGCGGCGTCCATCTGTGAACTGCCGTTTGTTCCTGCTCCCATTATCATGTGAATTTCGTCTATAAACAAAATTGATTTTTTCTTTTCTTTAAGCTCGTCAATTACAGAGTGAAGTCGCTCTTCAAAGTCTCCGCGGAATTTTGTTCCGGCTAAGAGGAGCCCAAGGTCGAGCGAATAAATTGTAAAGCCTTTAAGAATATCAGGTACATCACCGTTTACTATGCGCTGGGCAAGGCCCTGGGTAATTGCAGTTTTTCCAACACCTGCATCTCCAACATGTAGCGGATTATTTTTACTGCGTCGGCAAAGAATCTGCACAGTGCGTTCAATTTCTTCTTCGCGGCCAACAAGCACATCGTAAGCGCCTTTTTTTGCTTCTTCAGTCATATTTACAGCAAAACGATCAAGACCACCTTCATTGTTGGTCATCATTCCTTCAGGGAATGGCGGCTGGTTTTGCTTTTGTGTTTTTTCCTTTTGCTGTACTCCGTGAACTCCCTTTATGCGGCCAATAGTTTCAAGCAGTCGGAATTTATCAAGCCCGCTTGAGCGCATATAATAGGAACAGTAATTCTTTTTTTCATCGAACATGCTCACAAGTACGTCGGTTATGTCTATCATTTCACTGTCGCTTGAAACACAATGGAAAACGGCGCGGTTCATAACAGACTGAAAGCCCATAGATTCAACTGGCGCGTTCAAAAACTCCTGATTTGCATTTTCCGAAACAACCGGAACTTTGTTAGAAAGATATTCGTGCAGATTTGTTTTTAGTGCTTCGGAATCACTGCCACTTTCGGCAAGTATGTGGCATACAAATTCATTTTCAAGTGCAACCGAAAGTACGTGCTCCGGGGTAAAAAATTCGTGATGTGAGGATTTTGCCTGTGCCAGCGATTCAGACAGAATCTTAGTGAGCATAGGACTAACTTTCATCTGTCTTACAATCGACTTTTGTTTTTTTTCGTCACTCAACTTCTACCCTCAGCGGAAATCCGTTTTTCTTTGCAATGCTTCTGGTAAGGTTTGTGCGCGAAACGGCAATGTCGTAAGTGTAAGTTCCAACAACAGCGCTGCCCGAATTATGAACGGTTGTCATAAGCTGTTCGGCATCATCGTGCGATTTATTAAAAATAGAAACAAGAACTTCTACAACAAATTCCATGGTGGTGTAGTCGTCGTTATAGAAAACAACGTCCTTTTCGGGAGGAACTTCAATTGAGGTAGTTTCTGCAACACCGCTTCCAACATGCAGCGGCTGATTAATAAATTCGCTCATACAGTTAAATATACCACATTTTTAAGTTGTGGGCAAATAAATCCGATACTAAATATATGAAGAAAAAACTAAAACTTAAGTTCGAATATGACTCGCCGGTAATGCTTACTTTTGCATTTTTAACTCTGATTATTTTTGTGCTGGATACTTTTGCTTTCAAGGGCAAGCTGAAAGATTTGTGGCTTTTTACACCAACTGCTGCCGGCGGTGCTTTTCCGTTTGCTTTTTCTGATTTTCGTTCTATACTGCGCCTGTTTATTCATGTGTTCGGCTACGGAGAAGCTTCCGTACTTATCTGCAATCTGATTTTTATTCTACTGCTTGGTCCTGCCATGGAAGAGCGCTACGGTTCGGTAATAATCGGTATTATGATTTTTGTTTCGGCACTTTTTTCGGGGGTCCTCAATGCCTGCTTCTGTCAGAATGCCGTTTATGGGGCCGAACCTGTTGTTTTTATGTTAATCCTTCTCTGGACAATGATGCAACTTTCACGCAGTAAAATTTCTGCTAGTGCCGTTGCAGTAATTGCTCTTTTTGTAGCAATGCTTGTTTTCCGGAAAAATCCAAACGGGGTAGTGGGTGTTGTAATTATTGCAGCAGGTGGCCTTTGCGGAAGTCTTTTTGCCTTCTTAACATCTCCAAAAGCCCGCAAAGCCAAAAAGAACGAAGCGGCTCTTGCTGAATTCCGTGATGAAACAAGTCCAAGGTTTAGTGTAAAAAGCACCGGTAAGGGTAGTTCAAAATCCGGCAACAAATCCAACAACAAAAAATCCTACGACGATTCCGAGGAAACGGTTATAGGATCTATTGAGTTATAAAGTAATCTCACAAGGCTTTGGTCTTACATTCTTAACAAAAAAATCCAGGTCAAGACTGTATTGTGAATCTATGTATTCCGGCGGGTAGGTGAGGCGGATTTTTTCTGATTTACCTGTAGCGGTTTTGCGAGAGATTGCACCATTAAAACGGATTATGTCTGTGGCAGCTTTTTTGTAGCGGTCGAGGTGGCGCTGTTTGAAGGCCTCTGTCAAGAATTTAATCTGATTTTCTTCTATTAATTTGTGTTCACAGCAGCAAAGGTTAATTGAGTTCTTTTTTGCATAATCATAAAATGCCCTGAAAAACTCTGCAGGTTTTGTTTTAAGAAAGTGGCAGATTGTCATAAACCAAGGGACTGCACGACCATCGTTATAAAAGTAGGTGCAGGCCTGGGCAAGTTCAAAAGCTTTTTGTTTGTCTGCAGGCGAAAACTTGTCTGTTTTAATAATGTTGTAGGGCGGAGTTTCTTCAAATGTTAATCCTAGTTCCTGCGCGCGGTCAAAAAGATCTGTACCAGGCAAAACCGAAAGACAAAAGATTTCAAGGTTATTTGGATAAAGCGAGGATGCAAAATTAATTCCTTGGCAAAAGGATGCAAAAGTTTCTCCGGGAAGGCCATATATTAAATCAAGCCCAAAGGTAACTCCTTCCTGATTTAAGATGCTTATATTTTTTACAAAGAGTTTTTTGTTGAAGGGTCGGTTTACTTTTCGCAATACATTTTCGTTTGCACTTTGAAGTCCTATCTGCAGGGCACAGGGAATTTTTGTAAAAGCGTTTGCCAGCTGCCGGTCTATGAATTCTGCACGGGCTTCAAAATAGTAAAAGGTGTCTGGTGTTATGCGTGCAATTTTTTTGAGTAGCGAAAGTGCGCGTTCCTTGTTTGCATTGTAGGTTGGGTCCAGTACGAAAACCTGAGGCACTTTTTTCTTTGCAAAAAACTCAAGTTCCTTGTCTATGCGCTCTTGTGGAAAAAGCCGTACAGTTTTTTCACCCTTTGATTCATAGCAGTAAGAGCATTTGAAAGGGCAGCCACGTGCAAGCTCCCAAAGTGCGCCACCAAATTCTGCAGGGTCAATTGTGCCGTCAAGGTATGGGCTGTGAAGAAGACTTAAATCTGTGATGGTGGAAGAGTTTTGCGGGGACTTCTGCGGGGTAGCGTCACTCGTTTTATTAAAAATGATTTTTTCAATCAGGCGCGGAACTTTAATTTCGCCTTCGCCTGTTACTGTGTAGTCAAAGCTTTTTTCAAAAACTTCCGGATGAGCAGTAATTTCAGGCCCACCCGCAATTATAATTATGCCCTTTTTGCGCAAGATTCCGGCACATAATTCAAATATAGTCCGGTTCCACACAAAAACAGACATGCAGACAATCTGCGGCGTTTCTTTCAGCAACTTTGAAGCCAGCAACTCCGCCTTTGCTTCATCATTCTTGAGCTTTTGAATATCCTCATCCTCGCGACTAAAAGAAATCAGTTTTACAGAGCATTCCTTTTCCACCGGAGGATAATGTTTTATAGCCGATGCAACGCAAGCCGCCCCAAGCGGTAAAGCCTGAGGCGATTTTTCAACTAAAAGCGTGGTGCAGATTATTCTAGTCATCAGAATAACTATAATGAAAACTTGAAGGATGTTCAAAGGTGTGTTATAGTTTTCTTATGGAGGAATAAAAATGATAGTTGTTTCATATGATGATTTTTCAGAGAATATGAATAAATATTTGGCTCAAGCCTCATCATTTGGTTTAAAAATTCTTCCTCAAAAAAAAGAAAAAAGAAAGTTCTTCAATATCCGAGGATTTTCAAAAACAAAATCACAGCCTGTCGTAAGTGAGCGACTTGAAGCTCTAAAATCTATTCAGGGCGTATTAAAAGATTGTGAGCCTATAACAATATCTGAAATTCGTGAACAAAGATTGTCGGAGAGATTCGGATTGTGATTGTTTTTATAGATACAAATCTTATTCTTGATGTAATGCTGGAAAACTCTGTTTTTTATGAAGAATCATATGCAGTCCTTGAATATTGTGATAAAGGATATGATTTTTATATTTCTGCAGCCTCTTGTACTGATATTTATTACATTGTAAAACGTGCAACTCATGATGCTGATGTAGCAAAACAAATAATGAACAATCTTCTAAAAACTGTTTATGTCGCTGGTGTAGATGAGATGTGCATACGAAGAGCTTTAGATTTTGAATGGAATGATTTTGAAGATTCAGTACAGCACGAAGTTGCACAACAAATAAAGGCTGATTGTATCGTTACAAGAAATGTATCAGATTTTAAAAATTCTTCTGTAAGGGTTATGACACCTGCTGAATTTTTAAAGTTTGTGGAATCATAAATTATAGAAAAATATCAATAAAAAAAGCAGAGCCCGAAGACTCTGCTACTTAGTCATTGCGAGGAGCGGAGAGACGCGGCAATCCGCTCTATATTTTTATGCAAAAATTGGTCTAACTCTATTTACTGTATCGCAGGCCTTGAGCTTTTCGATGATGTCGTCTGTAACTACACCGTCAACGTCTATGATGTTGTAGGCAACGTCGCCGCGGGCCTGGTTGATGAAGCTGGCAATATTGAGCTTTGCTTCACCAAGAATAGTTGTGAATTTAGAAATTGTGTCAGGAATATTCTTGTGGCTGATACAAAGACGAGTTCCACCGGCTGGAATAGGGTTGTCTGTAACTGTTTTTGGGAAGTTTACAGAGTTTACGATATTTCCTTTTTCGAGGAAGTCCTTAAGCTGTGCAGCGGCCATAACAGCACAGTTGTCTTCTGCTTCTGGAGTAGAAGCTCCAAGATGAGGCATACAAACAACCTTTGGATGGTTTAGCAATTCTTCTGCAGCAAAGTCTGTAATAAGGCAGTTTACTTTTCCTGAATCGAGGGCTGCAATAATGTCTGCGTTGTTTACAAGACCACCACGTGCAATGTTGATAATGCGAACTCCGTCCTTCATATTCTTGATGGCAGCAGCGTTGATCATGCCCTTTGTATCGTTTGTCTGTGGTACGTGAATTGTAATGTAATCGCACTTTGCATAAAGGCTGTCCAAAGTTTCTGCAATCTTAACTTTTTTATCAAGCTTCAAAGCAGAGTTTACAGAAAGGAAGGGGTCATAACCAATTACTTCCATACCAAAGTGAAGTGCAAGGTTAGCAACCATATCACCAATGGCACCAAGACCAATTACACCAAGTGTTTTTCCCATAAGTTCTGGACCAACAAACTGGCTCTTTCCTTTTTCTGCAAGGTCTGGAATTTCGTCACCTTTTCCGGCAAGTCCTTTTACCCATTTATTAGCTTCAATTACAGGGCGGCTAGAAAGAAGAAGTGCAAGCATAACAAGCTCTTTTACAGCGTTAGCATTTGCACCTGGAGTATTGAATACAACAACTCCTTTTTCTGTAAGAGCAGGGATTGGAATATTGTTAGTACCAGCACCAGCACGTGCAACAGCCTTTACATTGTCAGAAAGCTGCATTTCATGCATATCTGCAGAACGTACCAGAATAGCATCCGGGTTATTGATGTCTGTAGCAATTTCATAGTTATCGCGGTCTAACTGGTTTAAGCCAACAGTCGCTATTTTGTTTAATGTTTGAATTTTGAACATAATGTATCTCCTTTTGATAGTTAATAGTGATATAGTACATAGTAAATAGTAGCCGGGCGTTGCGGGGCGGCGTTTGAGCTCCGCAGAGGGGGTAGTGTAAGACCGCGTCGCGGGCTGGAACGAGGGGGAGACTTCCCCCCACACTATTAACTGTTTTACTATTAACTATTTTACTATTAACTATTTACTAATTCTCCTTAGCAAATCCCTTCATAAACTCAACAAGAGCTTTTACACCCTCAAGAGTCATAGCATTATAAATAGAAGCACGCATACCACCAACAAGTCTGTGTCCTTTAAGATTAACAAGACCAGCTGCAGCAGCTTCCTTTACAAATTTGTCGTTGATTTCCTTTTCTTTTGCAAGAGCGGCTTTTTCTGCATCAGTGCGGTCTGCTTCATCTTTTTTACCGGCAGCAGCTGTTTCTGCTGTTGAGTATTTTGTAAGGAAAGGAACGTTCATAAGTGAGCGGCTTCCAATCTCTGTAGTTGCATGATAGAAATCAGATGAATCAAGATAGTTGTAAAGGTAATCAGCCTTTTCCTTGTTGCGCTTGAGCATGCCTTCTGCACCGCCATTCTTTTCAATCCAATGCAAAACCTTGTCCAGAACGTAGATTGTATAGCAAGGTGGAGTATTGTACATAGAACCGTTATCTGCATGTGTTTTGTAAGCAAGCATTGTTGGAGTTCCAGGCAAGCAGTTTTCTGGTTCAGGAATCAAGTCTTCGCGGATAATTACAAGAGTAACACCTGCAGGAGCCAGGTTCTTCTGAGCACCAGCGAACAACAAACCAAACTTTGAAACATCAAGTGGTTCACTCAAAACACAAGATGAAATATCTGCAACAAGCGGAATGTTACCTGTATCTGGAATATATTCGTAGTGAGTTCCCATGATTGTGTTGTTAAAGCAGATATAAGCGTAATCATAATCGCCTTCAATCTTTTCAACCTTTGGAATATATGAATAGTTCTTGTCTTTAGAAGAAGAAATTACATCAACTGCAATACCAAGCTTTTTAGCTTCGGCAGCGGCTTTCTTTGCCCAAACACCAGTTTCGATGTAAGCAGCTTTTTTATTTTTAATACCAAGGTTTTCTGCGACCATGGCAAACTGAGTGGAACCTCCGCCCTGAACAAAAAGTACCTTGTAATTATCCGGTACATTCATGAGCTTACGAACCATTGCTTCTGCATCCTGAATGATAGGTTCATAGTTCTTAGAACGATGGCTCATTTCCATAACTGACTGACCGCTTCCCTGATAATCAAGCATTTCAGCAGCACATTCTTTCAAAACATCTTCCGGCAGGCAGCTTGGTCCTGCACTAAAATTGTACACTCTTGCCATAATCGACCTCTTTGTCTTTTTTTTTAGTAAACAGGTAATAGTACATAGTTAATAGTGTGGGGGAAGTCTCCCCCTCGTGTGCGAGTTTTCGAAGAAAACTCGGTAAGTTCGCGTAGCGAACGTCCTACCCCCTCGCCTAGGGGTTGCACCCCTAAAACCCGGCTTACTATTAACTAATTCACTATTCACTATTTACCGTTTAATAAATTCAACGCATTTAATATAGATAAATTCTCAACCTTCACATCCGACGGCACCTTTAATACGGCACGCGTCATATTCACAATTCCTTTGATTCCTGCACCAACAAGTTTGTCGGTAATGATTTGAGCGTCCTTTTCAGGGACTGCAAGAATTGCGAGAGTTATTTTTTCCTGCTTGATTACCCAGTTCATGTCGTGAGCAGGGTAGAGCGGAAAGTTTGAACGCAGGATTTCGACCCGGTTTACGTTGGAATCAAAACCTGCCTTAATTACAAAGCTGCTGCCTTCTACAAGCGATTCATCCAGAAGAGCGGCTCCAAGTCGCCCAAGTCCAACTATGCAGACATTTGTAATCTGTTGTTCAAGAGCGAGTGCCTGGTTTATTGCCTTTTGCAAGTCAACCGTCTGGTACCCGTTTGAAACACCCTTGTTGTACCCAAGCAGCCA
>JAFZWX010000106.1 GCA_017617145.1 Treponema sp.
TAAGCGGGTCATTCCAATAATAGTACCACTTATGTACGGTTTTACCCTTAGATTGTACGGCTTTTTTGAAAAGATGATAATTTGAATCCATCGTAACCTCCAGTTTTTTTGTAAGCGATTAACATTTGCTTAACATTTTCAAACCCTGAAAGTCAGATGATTGTGTAAATGCTTGTATTATAAGGATTTAGCACATATCCCCTTATGCTAAAACCTATTGGTCTCTAGACTTGAACCAAGGACCAAAGGATTATGAGTCCTCTGCTCTAACCACTGAGCTAATGGCCCGAATAAGTTGATATTATCATAAAATGGGGGGCTTGGCAATATAGGGGAATTTTGCACTCCTAATAATGCGGTGGCTTTCTATTAGGAATATCACCTTCCATCGTATCTGACATTTCGCGGATTTTATCAGACATTAATTTGATTTCTTTTTGCAGCTTATCAATAGTTTTAGCCTGGTCAACTGCAACATTCTGAATCTGGTTTACAAAGTCTTCCATGTAAGCAAGCTTCATTTCAATTGCAGTCAGGCGGTTGTCGGTTTTATTTTCCATATTTCTCGTCTAGTTCCTTTAATCTTGTTAGCCACCTATCCATTGTACCTTTTTCAATGTACTTACTAATAATTCCTTCGCAAAATCTTTCGCCACGAATAACAGCAAACATCATATATAAAATCATATCACCATTAAGCTTAGAAATGTCTACCTTGTAATAATCATCGCCATATTTTTGGTTTATTTCTCTAAGCACTTCACCATAATCTTTACCGCCGTTTGGAACAACTTCGTACATTTTAGAAATAAACTCTTCTGTTGTTTCATCGTAATCAATCCAACAGGCAATATACGGATGCTCTGCAGAACCATCGCCTTGATTCTTAGGTTGCTGCCAATGGCCTGGTGTGAGTTTTCCTAGATATGATGTTATTTGTTCGTATATACTCACTCCTTTTTTATTAACCTATGACATCCAATTGATCAAATGTGATATCCCTTATTTTACTACCAGAAAGGACTTTATCATTTATTCCATTTCTTATTTCCATCTTAAGTTTTTCTTCATTATCAGGATTTGTTATTTCTTCTTTTGATTTTCCTCTGAAATATCTTCTTAGAAAATCTTTTAATTCTACAATCCGTGAAGTTATTTCTGTTGCTGTACCTTTATCATCTTTTTTATAACCAAGAAATACATTTACACGAACTGTCGCTCCATCATTTGTAGTCGTCTGTATAACTCCTATTGATTTATACCAATCATAAACTTCTCTTTGTCCTTGGTATTCTTCTGCTGAAACACTCGGATTATAAGCTTTTGGAGCTACATTTTTTGTTATAATTGAGAACAGGTATTCATATATAAATTCATCATAATCTTCTGAATCTAAATCCTGTTTTTCACAGACTCCATGTACATAACCAAGATTATAAGCTTCAGCATCTTTGACAAAGTCCATTTTATCATCTTCATCAGGAATCTTTTTTAATGAATCTGATAGTCCCTCTATAGAATATTTATTGTCAAACTTTTTATTGTTATATCCGTCATTATAACCTATTGAATAGTAATCAAGTTTTTTGATTTGGGCAGCTAATAAAATGACAGTGTATAAAAAAAATATAAAACTGAAAACAATTTTCTTTGACATATTCTCCCTCTTTAGGATTATTATATTCCCATTGTTTTTTTTATATTATCAACAGTTTCATCTAATTTTTGATTTACTTCTGATGTTGTATATCGTAATACTGTATATCCCAAATTCTGTAATTCCCTATCAATACTTCGATCTCTAACAGCTTGATATTCTGTTCTTTCATGATATGTATGACCGTCTGTATAAATACATATTTTCTTATTTTCTGTTTCAACATAAAAATCTGGAAGTGTTAATATTTTATCTGGATCTACAGGTTCAGGATAATGAACTACTGAACCATCCTTATTAATTCTTAATTGTAATTCAGTTTTGATATTATTTCTTGTTAATGCTTTTAATAAAGATTGCTCTAAAGGACTTTCACAAACTTTAATACATCTGTAGCATTCTTTCATTTTTAAATCACAATCTCTACACTCACGATATCTATTAATCTTCTCATCAATATCACGAGCATCCTGTACCGAACAATTAAATGTTTCCATTATTTTCTTATAACCAAGAACAGTTATGATATCGTCTAAAAGTTCATTCATTTCACTTTCTGAAAGCTTTCTTTCAAGAGATAAATCACTGTCAAAAGGGATTACTAATTTATAATTATCAAAACTCATAGCCGAGCCCTTTTCACAAACATCAACTTTGACTTTCATTTTGTTTTAACTCCTTTAAATTGAATTTTTATTATTTTAAGAATATATACAGTTTAGATTATAAACGACAAAATTATAAAAATCCACTTTTTCTGGATCATATAAAAATATGTTCTTTTTCATAATTAAATGAACTTCAATCCCTGCACAAGATTGCACACGACTTTTATGTGTGCAACATTGTGCAGGGTTTTGTGGCAAGAGTAATTCAAAAGCAGTTTCCAAAGGCGGCTAGCCTTTGCTTTATGAAATATCGAAGGGGACAAGTTTCCTCGCAAGGTTTTAAGTGTGTGCAAGGTTGCACTAAAAGATTTCTTTATAATATGTGATTGATTCTGTAAGACTTTTAATATATCAATCTTTTTTGCAATTTCAAGTTCGGCCTCAACGGCTTGCTGTAATCCAACAAACCACTGTTGTTTGTTACCAAAATTGTATAGTTTTGGTAACACTATTTTACTTTATAAGCTTGATTTGGAGTATTAGGTCTATCTGGATACAAAAGAGATAGGTCTGTGCCCAACATTTCAGAAAGAATTTCCTTTCGTAAATATTCTTCGCTCTTATTTAAAATACCTGCAAGTTCTTTTCGTGTTCTTGGTTTTATTTTACAAAGTTCAATAATAATGGATTTTATCTCATTTTGCGAAACTTTCTTACCAAATTTTGAGATTCGTTCTTTTATATCGTCTGGAATATCTACTTGGGAGGTTTACTTGGGAGGTTTCGTCTGAAACTGGAATGTTTCCCGCATCCCAAGAAAACTCATCATTCAAAGGAACAGTAATTCTAAATACATCGCTTTCATCAAAAACAGGATCTGTCCCCGAGTATTTTTCTGAATACATAAATAACTTTCTAACACCAGAACCAAGCTTATCGGAATAACCGATATTTCTAAAGAAATTAGCAATAATAGGGTTCTTTGGATATAGTATTACATTTTCTGGAGTAATTAAGCCATCTTTTTTAGCACGATTTGCATTTTCGACAAACATCTTGTCTTTTTCTATTACAAATCTAGCCTAAAAGCATAACCGCAGCAAGATTGAAGCCTTGTTGACCTGTAACTCTATCTTCTGTAAAAAGTCTGGCTTTAACCTCTTTTTCTACTGATGTAGGTTTATATTCCTTATTCTTTCTTTTTGTCTGGAAATACTTTGCCACAAACTTAAAATCACTCTTGAACATATCAATTGTCAGGAGCTTTTGTGAGGATTTTGCATTAAGTAATTCATTATGCTTTACCTCCGCCTCAATTATAATTCCAGGTCGAAGATAAATCATTAAACTATTACTTTAATTTCTCAGGCTTTCGTAAACCTTGTCGAGTATATTCAACAAATACTGTGCTATATTGTCTTGTATAATCGACAAAATTGGATAAGTCAATTGGAATATAAGTTCTACTTTCCTACGCAGAAATTAGCAAAAATAGAACCAAGAACATCGTCTGGGGTTATGGCACCGGTTACTTCGGCAAGGGAATCTAAGGCGTCTTCGAGATCCTGGACTACGGCATCGAGAGAATAATTGTCGGCGGCTGTGGCAAGGGCGTGCTTTGTGCATTCAAGGGCTTCGGAAACAGCGTCTTTCTGGCGGGCGGAACCAAGGCCTGCCTGAGTACGCTCTGTTGAAAGACCGTGTTTTAAGATGGTTTCGATTTGGGTGAAGAGGTCTGAAAGGCCGGTGCCGGTTTTGGCGGAGATGGAGCAGACAAGAGATTGTCGGGTCAAGCCCGACAATGACACACTTTCATTACTCGACAATGACACACTTATGTCATTCCCCGGCTTGACCGGGGAATCCATGTCTATCTTTGTCCAAACAACAATAAGTGGCACGGTGCAGGTTTCTATAAATTCCTTGTCTTCGTCATTCATGCCTTCTACGGAATCTATTAAATACAAAACGACGTCTGCATCGTGGACGAGGTTGCGGCTTATTTCTACGCCTTTGGCTTCTATTACATCATCTGTCTGGCGAAGACCTGCGGTGTCGAACAGGCGCACTGGTATTCCGTTTATGCCGGCCCAGCTTTCGAGCCAGTCGCGGGTGGTGCCTTCTATGTCGCTTACAATGGCACGCTCTTCTTTTAGGATTGCGTTAAAAAGCGAAGATTTTCCGGCGTTAGTGCGGCCTGCCAATACTACGCGGGCTCCGTCCTGGTAAAGTTTTTCGCCCTGCCAGGAGGCTTCAAGCGAAGAAAGTCGTTCAACTGCCTTCTCTAAATCTGCTTTATCAAAGGTGTCGGCAATTGTTTCTTCATCTTCGGGATATTCAATTTCTACTTCAATTGCGGCAAGTGTGTCTACCAGAAGTTTTTTTATTGAATCAATTTCGGCATAAAGAGAGCCTGCAAGTCGACCGGCGGCGTGACTTCTGGAATCATCGGTGTGGCTGTCTATAATTTCACGAACTGCTTCGGCTTTGGTTAAATCTGTTTTGCCGTTTATGTAGGCACGGAAGGTGTACTCTCCTCTGTTTGCCTGACGGAAGCCGGAACGCAGCATAAGATTTTGTATTGCAGTTACAACAGAAGGACCACCGTGGCAGAATATTTCGACCATGTCTTCGCCGGTGTAGGATTTTGGAGAGCGGTAGACGGCGCACATGACTTCGTCGATCTTTTGAACGTGGATTGCTTCGCCTTCGGCTCGCAATGACGTAATCCAGCCATAGACAATTGTGTTGCCTTTTGCTTCTAACAGGGCGCGGGGGCGGGAAAAGACTTTGCTGACCAATTCAATGCAACCTTTGCCACTAACCCGCACTATTCCTAAAGCTGCGGGTGCCAATGCTGTTGCAATTGAGGAAATTGGTTCATCAGGTGTGTACTGGTCCAGTGCCATACCTAGTTATGATACCGTTTTACGCTCGAGTTTTGCAATAACGGAGAGTAATAATTATCATCACTGTCGTCGGTATATAAATTCAAAATGCTGTCTAAAATTGAAAGATCCAGATCATCCGGCGAAGCAACAAGAGGCTTTAATTTTGTTCCTATTGCCGGTTTTTTGAATTCCCAGCTTGCCTCTGGTGCTGTTCCTGTAAATGTTTCGGTATCAGTAACATCGCGCGGTGTTATGCCATATTCTCCTGAATTATTCCAGCACATATAGCCGCGGTTGATTGAATCGCGTACACCAAAAAATTCTTTTCTTATGTAATCTTCATCATAATATTGTTTGTCGTAACTAACACCAAGGTAGAAGCTCTGAACCCAAGGTCTGATTATTGAACGGTTACGACACATAATTGTATTACGGAACGAACCATAATAATAAATGCGGTATGTTCTGTCGGCATAAGGCGCATAATTTAAGAAGGTCTGCTCAAAGTGACTTGGATAAAACATCGGGCCAATAACATCAACATATTCCGAAAGTAATTCAGAATCCTGACCAGTTCTTGTGCCACTTCTATACCATCCATTTGCACCATAAATATCAATTCCAATTGGAGCATCAATATTCTCACGAGCGTAAGACAGGAATGAAATAAGAGCACTTTCTTTATCCATTCCCTTATCCTGCCAGCGATATTTTGCGTTATAAAGATTAAGCCCATCAGTTGGAAAACGAATATAATCAAACTGAATTTCATCAAAACCGCGGGCGATTAATTCCTTTGCAACTGCAATATTGTATTCCCATACTTCTTCTGAATAAGGATCAACCCAATGCTCATCATAATATTGTGTTTCGGTTCCTGTTATATTACCCTCTTCATCAACAATATCTTCATAACCTTTTATACCTGTCCAGACTTTATTATTTTTGCTATCCCAGACTGCATATTTTCCGTTTGCATATTTTGTTAGACAACGATCCTTAAATGTTACAATTCTTGCAACAAGATAAATGTTTTCTTTTTTGAATTCATCAATAAATTTTTCAAGGTCTATTGCGTAATTAGAAACTGTACCTTTTTCGAGCAGCAAAGGATCTTTTGTCTGATATCGTAAATAACCATAATCATCCTTCATATCAATTACAAGCGCATTCATATTACGATCTTTTACGATTTTCTTAAACTTGTTAATTCCTTCCATATTTCTGCACTGATAAGCTGAAGCATAAATTGCCTTTTTACCATTTGCTTTTTCTGCATAAGGAGAATTAACTGTTCCGGGATACAGCAGCCACAATTCATTTAATAAAATGCCTTTTCCAAAGCCGCTCCGAGTTTGAGGTATCCAGGCAGAATTTATCATTCCAGGAACGCAGGCAAATGCCTTGTTCCAGTCATTGAACATTACAGGTTCACCAGGGCTTGTAAGAGTGTTAATATCAAGAGAGCCAATTCCTTCCAGATGTGTATAAACAAGAACATCATCCATTAACGAAAGGCCATCCAATGAATCTACAGGCTCTGTACCCTTATAAATTTGTACACCTTTTTTTGTCTGCCAGTCAAAACGGTAAAGATAAGGAAGATATGACTGCGAAAGATAAATTTCTGTATACTGACTTCCATCTGCATTTGTTCGTACAACCGGTAAAATATCGGCAATTTCATCTGGGCTCGAAAGCGACTGCATTTTTACAAAACCGTCTTCTACATCATTCCAGGTTGCTTTTGGTTTGTCGGGCATAATATATGAAAGTCCGAATATTGGATGCGTCATGAATACAACAGTTTCGCCTTCGATTGTTGCTACGGCTACTGCTTTTACTCCAGCGGTTGTCTTACTCATTGAACCAAGCGATTTCCAGTTATAGCCGCCGTCGCTTGAATAATAAACAGCATCTTTAGTAGCAGTTACCATCTGACTGTTGTTTACAGGATTTACACAAAAATCTTTTAACTCCTGAATCTGTAAAGTCAGCGTTGCACTTTTGCCGTCATATTTTTTTATTGTAAGAAAAGGAAGTCCATTATCGCGTTCTTCAAAAGTCTTTAAATCTTCAGAAAAGAAAAGTCCCTTTTGTGTACGAAAAAACCACCCATCTTTTACACCGGCAATTGAATTTCCTATATATTCAGGCAGACTTACGCGTGCAATCTGATCTACACGGGCTTCTGTCCAAAGTGGAATTACATTATTTGATGAGGTAACTTTAAATAATCCTGAATCTGAACCAACAAGAAATACGTCTGCTTCATTGGTAGATTCTGCCGAAGCCGTAATTTTGCCCGGCAACTGATAAAGAGGTTTTGTGTTCTGAGCATAAGCTTGTTGTGCCGGAACACAAAACAACAACGATAATACAATGAGTATAGTAGCCATACTCTTATTATCGGTGAAAAATATGTTGTAGATTAGATGAAGTTTGAAGAGGAAATTGTGCAAAAATTTACTGACTGAGCGCGAACTTCCTTTTCGTCCTGTTCGCGATCGGGCAGCAAATCTTTGCACCTTTATTATACAATCTGGTCTAATGTATCGACAACTGTTGCGTCGTAAAAGCCTGGTTGTTCGCGGAGCTTTTCTATTGCGGTTTCCTTGTCCATTGCCTGACGATAATTTCTGCGGCTAGACATTGAAACATAAGTTTCGGCAACACGGATAAGGCGTGCAATCTGTGGAATTTCGTCGCCCTTAAGACCGTTAGGGTATCCTGTACCATCAAGGTTTTCATGGTGCTTTTTAGATGCATCATCGAATACTTCCCAATACTTCTTTGGAACAAAATCAAGATATTTTTCTGCAATATTTACATGGTTATGCATTTCTTCCTTTTGTTCATCAGTAAGGGTTTCGGCTTCCCAAATTGTTGGATCAACACCCAAGAAGCCTGCATCATAAATCATAGCAGCACAGAAGTTTAGCATTGCATTTCCCTGAGATAATCCTAACTGCATAGAAAGCTTATATACAAGTTCACTAACATTCTTTGAATTGTTCTTACGGTTTGTAATCTGGTCAATCTTTGTACCAATTTCTTCACACTTAACAGCAAGCTGTTTTAATTCTTCTTCATCTTCCTGTGTAAAGGTTACATCAGGTAAAGCAGCGGCTGGTGCCCATGAAGAAGTGCCTGCAAGTTTAAGTGGAGCACCTTGTCCATACAAGTCGGTTGCACCACCAAGCATGATTCTATTTGTATTACTTGTATTTTCAGCAATAAGACGGAATGCCTGCATATATTGTTCCTGTCGTTCTGCCTGAAGTTTCATACTTCTGCGTGCAATAATGATTACAACAAAAACAATAATCAGAATAAGAACGGCAATTCCAACAATTGAGAATACCATGATTGTTGTAGATTTTGCCTGAGCCTTAGACGATTCTTTTAAAGCTTCTGCCTGATCACTCATGGAATCCTGCATACCGGCGAAGCCTTCCTGAATTGCCTTAAGATTCTTTTCTGAATTTTCATTTGATTTAGCAAGCTCTTCTGCCTGATTTTTCATAGATTCAGCTAACTCTGCCTGTGATTCTGCCTGTTTGGAAATTGCCTCATTCTGCTTTTCCATGGCTTCTTTTTGCTGATAGAGTGCTTCGTTTTGTTTTTCAAGCGCCTGTGTCTGCTGCTTAATAGAAGCCTGCTCTTCATTATGACGCTTTTGTGCAGCAGCTTCACTTGCTTCAAGCTCTGCCTTACGCTGTTTTTCTGTTTCGATCTTCTGATTTTCTTCTATTTGAGCAAGAAGTTTTTCTGTCTTTGTATTTTTAACATCAGGATATTTTTCGAGCATGATTTTTACATCGCTCAAAGCAGCACCGTCGTAATTTGCAAGAATTGCTTCAAGTTTCTGCTGATAAACAAGCTTTGCCTCGCTTATTACAGAAGCACGTAATGTTGGTGTAGTTTCGTCATTCATCATTTGAAGTGCACCATTTACTTTTTTATAAGCGGTTTCAATATCACCTTCGTCCATTGCATCTTCTGCGGCAGTAAGCTGCTTTTTTACAAGCGCCGAAGTATCTGCTGCAAAAACAGAAACTGCTACAAATGAAAAAACTAATACTGCAATAATTCTCTTAAACTTATCTAATAACATTTTCAACTCCAAATCCTATGATTGCACTAAGATGATTTTCTACACCACCCTGGTTCAATATTAAAAGTGTATCTCTTGCTCCCAGGTTGAAAACAAGCTTAACTCTCTCAAGTTCTGCAAATGGAATTGCAACAGCAGCTTTAAGGCTCAATGCCTGATAATCTCCTGCAATGAGTCCTCCAAGCAGATAATTCAAATCAAGATTTAATCCAGCTGGTCCTATAGCCGCATTGCTCAACTGAACACCAATCAAAGGAGAAACAACACTTCCATAAAGTGCATTTTGAGCCTGTACAACAGCTTTGTTCTTTGCAAGTGCTTCATCGTCTTGTTTAAGAACTCCAAGATCGCTAAAGCCTAGACGGAAGAAGAGCTTTTCTGCAAATGGGAATGAAACCTTTGGTGCAATTTCAAAATTGAACTCCATTGGACCATTATTGAATTCCATAAACTTAAAGTCAAAGAAAATATCTCCACCAACTGTTATTGACTTTGGAATAGAATATTCATAAGTAAAATCAAGCGAAATACCTTCGGCCATAAGTGGTTTTTCCAGATCATTTGCGGTTACCATGCCAAAGTCAATCATACCGAAATTTGCATTCCATCGGTATTTTTCGCTTCGTTCATCTTTAGACGAAATATAAACCTGCTTACCTTCTGCAGTTGTAACTACGTTATAATCCTTTTGGGCAGCGGCAAGGAGTTTTTCTTTTTCTGCTTCTTTTTTAGCAGCTTCGGCAATTGCTTTTTCTTGCTGTTCCTTTTCATATTGCTGCTGGATTTCATAAGCTTCGGCAATTGCTGCATAAAGGTCTACGGCATCTTCATCTTCAAAATCACCGTCGATGTTGTTATCGATAATAATATAAATTGCCGTCATGGCAAATTCATATTCGTTATCAATAATCAGTCTGCGAACCTTTTTTTTGGTGTAATTTTCCATAAGGTAGTAGTACTTGTCTTCAACATTTTCACGGAGAATACTTGCAAGTTCATCATCTGCCTGTTTAATGAAGATTACATCAATTTCTTTATAAACCTTGCTTACATATTCTTCTACTGCAAACAGATTACCTGCTGCCACAGAAAAAATTAAAGCAAGAAAAAATGTTTTGAATCGTTTCTTCAAAATCATAATCACCTCAAATAATCCTAACCACTACACTAGAAAATGTTCACACGAAGTCCTATAGAACCTTGTGGTACTAATTTCTTAATATCTTCACTTGCTACATCCGATGGAATGAACCACAGAGAGAACTCGTAGTACATCGAGAACGTACTGAAGGCCTTAATTTCATTAATATGAACTCTAGGGAATTCAAGCTGCGAAAGAACTGCCGAAAGAATCTGTCCGGAACCAGAGTTCGTCTGTGAGAAATAGTTGAACTGAGCACCAACAGCAATACTTGCACTAAGCCAGTCAAAGTCGTGACCAAAGAAGAAGCTGAATGGTATTGTAGAAATATTGGCAAGAAGCTTTCCACCAAAGATATTTCCACCATATCGGAGTTCACTTACAACATTTCCAAGGAATGCATTTACTGCATCGCGCTGTTCCTGTGTATACTGACCAAATATGAACTGAAGTTTAACGTTATCATCAAAGAAGGTAAGACCTGCACCAACTTCGTACAATGAAGCACCCCAGAAGTGGAAGTCTACATAAAGTCCCTGAATGAATGACGGAACTTCATAAGAAGCCTTGTCACCTTTACGAAGGGCAATATTTACTTTTTCAAGACCTACTTCATCCTTTGAAAGTCCCGAAGCTTCGAGCATCTGGTTATAGCGGCCACCGTTGTTTGGAGCAATAAGCCTTACTGTTGGAGCGGTGTTATCAATCTGAACAATTGTTCGTTCAATAGCAACCTCGCCGTTCTTCATTGTGGCACGAATAAGCAGGAAGTGATATCCTTCTGTCCAGTCCTGATTTTCTACGCGGTAGAGCCACTTGTCGTTTTCCGAAAGCAATTCAAAGGTCTTACCGTTATCAAAACTCAATTCAACCTTTGCAACAGCTTTGGCTGCAACCATATCTTTATATTCTTTAGTAGCTTCTTTTGATTTAGAAGCGGCAACTTCTTCCGGATCGCGACTATAGCCTGCTCTACCCTTAAGATAAGGTCTGCGCATTGCAAAGTCTCCGTAAGTAAAGTTGTCAAGAGTAATCCATGGACCAATTGAACTATAAGTAATTGACTGCGTAATAGAAGGAACTGCACGTCCGTCTTCCAGAACTGCTTCTACATAATATGTATGAGTTCCGTCAGTCATATCGGTTACAATTGTCTTAATTGGATTTCCTTCATAATCAAGCTCACCGGTATTAATTTCGGCAGCAGGAGTAATTTCGAACTTAAAGAAGTTTGAATCAGAAAGAGATGTTTCTTTTACAAACTTGTCATCAACATAAAGCTTGAGAGAAGAAATCTTACCTTCAACATTAGAAGAAGCCTGTCCATAAATATTGAAGTTTCCGTTCTTGTGTTCACCATTCAACGGGTAAAGAACGTCTACTACTGCAGGCGGCTTAGACTTGTCTAAGTGAATGTTACGGCTTACATTTGTTCTGTTTCCGGCTTTATCTTCACCAGAAAGTTCTACATTGTAGAAACCGTCAGACAAATCTGTAATATCAAGAGTTTCACCAATGATATTATTGATTGGAATAGTTCGCTTAATTGCTTCTGATGTCTTTTCCATGTTGCGGATTGTAATGTACAAATCAGAAATTTCTACATTATCGAATGCATAACCGGAGAAGAAGAGCTGACCTGTAGAAGTTGAATCATCAAGCGGCAAATCAAGAGAAATATCCGGAGCTTCGTTATCAATATTAATCAAGCTTGAGTACAAGCCCTTAATTCCATAATTATCTGTAATGCGTAAGAATACTACCTGAGTTCCACCTGGAATTGCGCGTGTATCTACCTGGTATGACCATTCTTCCTGACCAACAGCATCGTTATAGCTGTTACCGTTATCAAGAGAAAGCTCAACCTTCATAATACCGTTCTTATCGCTCGCAACACCAGAAATTGTAATAACTTCGCGAACAGAAGTATCGATTGTAGGTTTTTCTACAGAGCCTTTTGGTTCTTCCAAAGAAATGCGGAAGGTTCTCTGTGTAACTTCACCCTGAACACCATTAATATCTACGGCATAAACATAAATTGTATGCTCATTATCGGTCATAGATGCAAGTGGAACATCAATTGAGAAGCTTGTTCCAGGTTCAGGAATCATCTGATATTCATTGTCATCAATCTTATACCAGATTGTCGAAGGACCATCATCATCATATACAACACCCGAAATTGTGAAATCGCGTGTTATTACCTGAAGTTCATCCGGGACGTGAATTTCGGCAACAGGAAGGTCAGACTTGTTATCAATTGTGAAGTCCCAGCCCTCGATTGTAGTTTTGTTGCCTGCATCATCTATAAAGATAAACTGCATTATATCATCAATTGGTTTTTCTTCGGTACCAACATGAGTATTTACAAGCGGTTCAAGAGGAATTTCAACGCGTTTTTCTTCTTTTTCTTCGCCTGCAATCATAAGATATTCTGCTTTATTGAACCATCCGTTATCTTTTACCTTAAAGGCAATAAGATTTTCACCATTAACAATATCAATTGACAAAGGTTCAATAACTGTTACTTCTGGAGGAGTTGTATCTTTAAACGCTGCAGTTGTTACAAGAGCAGTATGACCTGCATTATCATATGCACGAAGATCAAGTCGAACAAGTCCATCTTCAATAAATGTAATATTTACATCTTCACTGAAGGTTACTCCAAGTCCATTTGCATCTCCATTTAACTGAAGATCTCTCCAGGTTTCACAGCCATCGAGAGAGTATTCTGCACGACGAACACCAAGAGCATCTGCAATTGTTCCAGAAAGCTTTACAGAACTAGAAAGCCAGTCATGAAGAACCGGAGTCTGAAGAACAAGCTGAGGCGATTCTGAATCTGCAAGGAAATTCATTGCTTCTGTCTGGAATGTATCGCCAAAGCGGTCTGTTACTTTAAGAACTATATCTTTATATACACCGTCTTTTGTTGCAGAAAGAACAACAAACTTACCGTCTGTTTCAATGAAAAGTCCATCTGAGTTTCCTTCGAGTTCGGCTTTGATTGGACCAGTTACATTTGCATAGAATACATATTTTGAACCATCAAGAAGAACCCAGTTTTTATCCTGTGAATCATAGAAGGTTCCAACATCGGCATAACTATAGATTTTTTCCTGATCATCAGTAACGTCTGAAGATGTATCGCGGATTACTGTAATTGAACCGGTAATAACCTGCTGAAGTGCACCGGCCTTAATTGTTATGTTAATCTTGTTTACACGCGAAGGTAAATTATTAAGAGGGATATCTGCAGTCCAGCGGGTGCCTTCTGGTTTACCAAGTTTAACTGCACCTGTCTGACGCTGATCTCCTCCCGAAACTTCCTCGCCGGTAATTTCATAATTAACAGCATTTACAGCAGCACCAGTATCTATATAAACCCGCATATATTTTGGTTCTTTAGAAACACCATAAGGAAGCACTACAGGCATTCCGCTATAGTATTCTTCACCATTAACTTCGGCGATATTAGCAGAAAGAGTTGGTGCCTTTTGTGCTGTATATTTGCTGTTTCCGAATACAAGGGCATTTGCACCTTCCTGCATATCGGCACGGGCAAAGGTACGGAAGTTTTCATCAAGCTCACCCTGATAAGTTGTAATTGCATAAACATCAAAAGCATCTATCCAGCTGATAATCTGAGCTTTTGCTGCCGGCATTTTTCCATTAATCTCTTCAATTTCCGGAAGATTATTAAGGGCAACAGCTTTAGCAACCTTGTTTCCGCCTGCACTTTCGGCAATAAATTCAACTATATACATTCCATCTGGAAGTGAATAAGTTTCAAAATTAAGAGAGAAGTTTCCGTCTATTTCAACCGGAATATTCTGGAAACTGTTTTCTACAGGACGAGGTGTTACTTTTGCAATAGTACCCGTTTTGTCGAGAGTTGCTTCTACACCAAGAACCCTGTAACTCAAGCTGCCAACGCCTGTTTCGCACTTAACGGAACCGGTAATTGTAAAGTTAGTCTGTCTAACCTGCATTGCCTGAGATTCTGTATAATTATTTATGAATAAATTTGGAGTTACATTGTCATTCTTAAAAATAAGTGGACGAGATTCTGCAACCTTACCCTTATCTGTAGTAACACGAACAATTACCGGCTCGGAACCGCCAATTGCACTACCCGGAATAAGTTTAATTTGATTGCCCTGAAGGCGAGCTGTTGCAAATGGAGTTTCTGGAACAAGCTCAACTGTTGCAGCGTTTCCACCAATAAGATATCCGGTAACAGGGAAATCCGGATTATTAATAATTGAACCGTCTTCGGCAACAGTGCTGTCGTCAAAAACAACAATCGGATCATCATTTTTTACAAGTGCAGTATTTGTTACATAGAAGAACGCTTTGTATTCTGTTGTACGGTCAATTACATCTGTTACTGTAATACGTACAGGGACAAGTCCCTTTGCAAAAGTTGAATTAACAGGGATTGAAACTGTATAAGAAGTAGGATTTTTAAGAACTTCATCACGCGGATCCTGTCCGGCAACTTCTATATGTGCTTCTTTAATTCCAAGAGCCGAAGTTGCTGTTACCGAGAATGTTTTGCCTGCTTCAGGATGAATTTCCATTCCGTTTACAAAATCAACAGATTCTTTTCCGGCGGTAACAACACCCTGAGTAAATACAGGAGCAATTCCTTTTGAAACAACCTGTACAGTAACAGGATTTCCTTCTACTCCATTTTCATCAATACCAACAATTGTGATTTTGTGATTTCCGGCAGAAAGTTCAGAAGCCTTGCACAGTTCATAGTAATAAGAACCCTTTGTTTCCTGAATAATTGCTTCATTTGAATCAAGCTGAATTCTTACAGACTGAACACTATCATCATCTGTTACAAAACCTCTTACAAAAACAGGTCTGTCATCTCCGGCATAAATTGTATTAGGAATTGGTTCCGTAATTGTAACAACAGGCTTATCTTCTTCCTGATTTAAAAGAATAGTTTTTGAAACCTCTACAACGTTCTTTGCACGGTCAATTGCCTTTACAGAGAACTTGCGCGATTTATCTTTAAGACCAATTGTATCTACAGTTATTGCCCAATATGGGTTACCTGGTACAAGATCAAATACTCCGCTCTGATCTCCAAAGGTCCACGAAAGATCTGTTACACCAACATCATCTTTTGCAAAACCTGCAACAGTGAATTTTCCATTTACAGGCTCATCAACAGGATAAACAATCTGAACATCCGGCTTAGTATTATCAATATAATAAAGGAAGGAATAAGCACCTTCGGAAGTAGCGTTATCAATTGCCTTAAACCAAAGAACAGCAGGTCCATCCGGGAATTTTCTTGTATCAATATTTATAGAAAACTCTACAGTATCAAACTGCTTTGTTTTAGAAAGCTTTACAGGGAACCAGAATCCGCCGTTATCTACAGAATAATAAAGTTCCTTAATTCCGTTACCGTCGCTTACTGTACCTTTGAAGTTTACGTTTCCAGAAACAAGTTGTCCCATACCAACATTTTCAACTGCTGTAAGCGGCTGTTTACGGTCGAGCTGCCAGGTAAGTTTTACAGGCTTGCTCACTACAGGTTCATCATTAATATCATAACCGGTTACTTTAATTGTATGAGGACCTTCCTCAAGATTATTTGTATCAAGATAATATGACCAGAATTCTTTTCCATCAGCTATAACTAATTTTTCGTTTTCGGTGCCTTCATCAAGGAGGAGTTCAACCTTTGAAACACCATCATCGTCAACACAAGTACCTACAATGTTCAAGTTGCCGACAACACGCATGTTAGAATATGGGTTTGTAATACCACAAATTGGTCTGTCCGACTCAGGATCTACGTACAAATTGAACGGACCTTCAACATGCTCATTACCACCAAGGTCTGTAGCGGTAATCATAATATTATATTTTACTGCTTTTTTCTGAGTTTTACCTTCAAGATCAAAGGTTTCTTTCCAGCTGTTTACATTATCTACGTCAATTGCTTCTATATCGCCCTTTCCATGAGCAAAAGAAAATCCGCAGATACTACAGAGGAATAGAATAAAAAATAAACTTTTTACATGTTTCATACTACTTTTAAAACTCCTTTTGATGAAAAAATAGTCATAGTTTATCTTTTCAATTATCGGCAAATTCACCAATAATCATCATAAAAATCTCTCACAAAAAAAACTATGAAAATTTTCCCCAATGATGCACATATATTTTATACCATAAATATGAGAAAAGCAAAAAATTTTGACAAAGGGGCCAAAGGAGCCGTCTAGCAGCTTTTAATTCAAGACAGAAAGAGGATTTATTGTGTTTCCGTTCTTATAAACTGTAAAATGAAGGTGAGGACCTGTACTCAAACCGGTACTTCCAACAAGTCCAATCTGAGTTTTCTGGGCATATACAAAGTTTCCTTTCTGGCATGTGATTTTACTCATATGGCCATACAAGGTTTTATAACCGGAATGATGAGTGATGATTACATAGTTTCCGTAGGTTGCATTGTAGCCGGCTGTAGTAACTTTTCCGTCCATTGCAGGATAAATTGAAGTTCCCTGAGCAACAGCCATATCAATACCACCGTGGAACGAACGTGAACCGGTATTAAATGGAGAATCGCGCCATCCATAAGAAGATGAAAGCCAGTAGCGAACCTTAAGAGGTTTTTTGAACAAGTCACCGTTAATTTCCTGACGAGTCATCCAGTCAAGCTCTGCATCTGGAACAAAAAGCGAATAACCGGCCTTAAGTTCTGTAGATGGATTAAGATAGTTTACAAGTGCACACTTATTTGCATCTACTTCATATTTTGTAGCGATAGTATCTATTGTTTCTCCATCTGTTTTTACTGTATACAAAATGCCGGGCATTGATGGAATTTTCAAATACTGATTTGGCTGAATAAGGCGTGACTGACGGATATTATTTACACTTATGATTGTATCCTGTGTAATTCCAAATGCATCTGCAATGTAACCAATCATGTCGCCTGATTTTACGCGGTATGTCTGATATGTAAGGACAACAGGCTCTTCTACCTCGTCCAAAAGTACAACCTGATCTACTGCTTCTTCAACAGGTGTTTCAACTGCAGGCTCAGGTTCTTTAGTTTCGGCTAAAAGTCCGCTTAATGCCTTATAATCATCATCTACAGCAACTGGAACAGCAGAGGTTTCAAGACCACCCACACCTTTATGAGAATCTATTGAATGAAGAATGCCTAAACAAGAGGACGTAACAATAACGCCAAAGCTGAAGAAAATAATAGAGGAGCTGACAATTCTTGAGACGCGAGTTTTAAAAACCATATTAAATCTACTTTCTAGTTTTTTAATTATAGCACATTCTTCAATTTTTACCATCTTTTTTATTCACTCCAATTAAATAAGTTTCAAAAGATTCTGCACGGCATGCTTCGGGCTTAAAACCTTTGGCTGTCGTAAAAATTTCACGCATTGATTTAAGGATTTTCTGCTGATCTCCGTTCTGAAAGATTTTTACAGCAAAATTTCCGCCTGTTTTGAGCATTGTTTGGGCATACCACACGGCCATTTCTACAAGCTGTTCCGAACGGGCTGTGTCTACGGTACGGTTTCCTGTTGTTTTTGGGGCAGCATCGCATACTACAAGGTCATAAGGTCCCTGATTTTTAATTTGTGTACGGATTTCTGGAGCATTTAAGTCGCCCTGAATAAAAACAAGGTTATCGCCCTTTACAGATTTTGCCAGAGGATTTAAGTCGCACGAAACTACTTTGCCGGTGCCATCCATTGTTCGTAAAAGGAAGGTTGTCCAGCTGCCGGGAGCCGAACCTAAGTCGAGAACTGTGTAGTTTTTTTTAATCATGCCAAATTTTTCGTCAATTTCCTTGAGTTTGTACACCGAACGCGCCGGATACCCTTCGGAAAATGCCTTTTGCGACCAAAAATCGGGCTTTTCATAGCTGTTTGCAGGCATATACCTACATAATCGGTAAATTTCAGGGAAATATTAGAGAAAAGATTGTCGGGTCAAGCCCGACAATGACATAGATGCATTTGAGGCGTGATTGGCAGGCTGCGGACAAACTCCCCCTTTGCCCTGTTTGTCCGCGGACTGTTAATCACGCCTCCTTATGTATAAATGTCAATTCGTGTTTATTATAATTTAAGTGTACAATTTTCGAATCTGGTATATCCGCAAATTGCCGGATGAGACCCCAGTCAATGGCGCCCTGCATTTTGATGGTGCAGATCATATGTTTGGTCAAGCCGCTGTCTAGCCAAATGTGAATCCATTCTAAGAGGCGTTCGGGGTAGCAGATTACGTCGGAAAAAACCCAGTCTACCTGCCCTACTTCTTCTGGTTTAATTGTAAAAGCGTCGTGGGCACGGAACTGGACAAGCGGATTTTTCATAAGTTCCGGGGCTAATTCTGCACGGTCAACGGCATAAACTTGTGCGCCAAGACCTGCTAAAACCCAGGTCCATCCACCAGGGCATGCTCCTGCTTCAAAACATTTTTGTCCCGGGGCAGGAAGACCACAACCAAAATAAAAATCGGCAAGCGTAAGACTTTCCTGAATTTTAAGGTATGCACGGCTTGGAGGATTTTCGTGGTCTTCTATAAAACGCAAAGTTCCGGCAGGCAGCGGAGAAGTTGTTGCTGCAGACGCAATAATTGTATGTTCATCAAGTAAAGTATAAAGGCCCATAGGTGAGTCTGGAATTGTAAACGGAAACTTACGCTCTTTTAAATTAATATATGGAAGCTTTTCTTGAATGAGTTCTGCCCTTCTGAAGCATGTAAACTGATACGGTGCCCAGTTGCGTTGGATTTCTTTAAGGGCAGCCGCGGCTTCGCCAATGGAATCGAACTTAAGCATGAAAGGTTCCAGCATACAGGTACGCGCCCAGTAAGGAAAAGCACCACCAGAGGCTTTTAGAAAAGCAGTTTTGTCCGGGAAGTAGAGAAGGTCATTATAAAAGAGAGATTGTCGGGTCAAGCCCGACAATGACATAGTGTCATTCCCGAATGCAACTGTGTCATCCCCGAGTGCAACTGTGTCATTCCCGGGTGCAACTGTGTCATTCCCGGGTGCAACTGTGTCATTCCCGGGCTTGACCCGGGAATCTGTTATGCAAAACCTATCTTTTAATTCAGAAGAGAGAAAATCTTTTTGTTCTGGAAAAGCAAGAAAACCAATTCCGTTGAGTTTTTGAATAGAAGTCATATAGAAATCACATGTGGTTGGGTTTACAAAACATCAGGCAGTTCGTCGTCGTCTTCTTCACCCATCTCCTGAAGATATGTAATAAACTCGCGTAATCTTGCATCATCCGGAGAATAAAGAATCTGTAATCCTATTGAAGTTACGCCCTGATTCTCTTTAACCCACATAGGTTTACACATAAGTTGAAGAGGAACAACATCGATAGATCGGCTGAGAGTAACTTTTATCATATATTCAGAATCAAGATCAACGACAACCGATACAGGAAAGTGAATTTTACACCCTGTAAAGCTTATGTTGTCGAGAATTCCCGGAAGTGCACAAAGTTCTGGCGCAATAATTCTTCCAATTTCAGGATATCTTTGACTCTGTCGATTTTCCTGTCCCATAAGTAATAGTATATTCCGTTTTCTGCTATTTTACAACAAGAACTTTTCGGGTTTCGTCAATGCCCGGGCCTGTTACACGAATAAAGTACATACCTCTTGCAACAGCATTTCCCCTGCGGTTTGTTCCATCCCAGGAATAGAAATGTTCACCTGCTTCTGAACTTCCACGGTGAAGATAATCAACAATATTTCCGTCGAGCGTCATTACAAGAACAGTAAGATTTCCTGCTTCTGCCTGATTAACCTTTATTACAACTTTTTCTCGTTTTGAAGAATTAATTGCATTATTAAGAATTGTTACTCCACCGCGCTGTGAAACATTTGATTTCAATTTAAATGACCACAAATCAAGCGAAAGAAGATTTTCTGGTTCTGTAAGTCTGAGCGCATATAAAGGCATCTTTACAGAAGTTGTAAGATACTGCATGTCATTGTTTATATCGAGTACCGGCGAATGCATTATTGTTACAGGAGTACCATCACTGTTAGTTAATCCAAACAAGAAAGAAACCTGATCTCCTGCCGACCATTCATCTGCCATTTCTTTACTGATATCAAAAATAAACTGTGGATTAGTTTTACCAGTCTGCGGAGTTTCTAAAACAGTTCCATCAACAAAAGAGTAATTATTATTGTTTGTTTCTGACAGTGCAGTAAATACTGTTCCCATTACATCTGGCAACCAGATTCTCCATTTTGGATCTGGTTCAAGGTCTTTGTTATATTGAGTCGAAACAGCTGCAGCCAGAGGCTTATTAGTAAGATAAAGTCTGAAATTCTGAACTTCTTCATCGCTGGTATCGGCAACAATTGCAATTGAACGATCTGCAGGAAGTGTTCCGTAATTATTCTGATCTCGATTCCAATCATGTACCGCCCAGCTTGTTGTATCTGTAAAGCCGGTATCATCAGACATATTCTGATGATAAAGACCGTCCGAAATTATAGAACCGTCATCGTTTGTCATAGAAGAATCATAAGCATAAAGAGGTTTAATTGCTTCTACTGCAAAATCCGAAAGCGCATGAGCTGTATACATCTGCAAAGAATTTCCTTTTGCATCCTGAATGAAGGTTACGCGGGAATTCTTGTGGTTTGTAAATTTATCTATTGAATATTCACCATAATTTTCATGATATTTTACTCTAAGGTGAAGAGTCTTAATATCGTCAAGAGTAATTTCGCGGTTAAGCTTAAGTCTTATTATTGTAAATGAAGAACCATATGCATTCTGCTTAATACTTATTTGTGCCGGAACTCTTGTATCAACCTGTAAATCATCAGCTACTGACGGTGCACCTGAAGAATCAATTTTAATAAAATCAAAGCATCCGGTTATAAGAGAAGCAAAATCTTCTGTGATTGTCTGTTCCTGTCCGCTATCGTTATTAATATAATCAAGATCACTGCTGTCTGTTCGCAATTCCTTTACAAAAACAATTTCAAGTTCATCGCCGCCAACCGGACAAACTGTTAAATCAAAGCTTGGAGGAGTTCGGTCAATTGTTGTAATTGTCTTTGAGCGTAATCTGTTTCCGGCAAGGTCAGTAATAAAGCCCTTGGTATCATCGTATTTAATCTTAAACGAGGTTGTAATATCAAGAGTTTTATTCTTTAAAGGAAGTGCAAAATACAAACCTTCACAATCGGCAGCAGAACGACGAGGAGCAGAAAGACCTGTGAAAATCAACGAAGCACCACCTGCATAAACAGGAGCTGTTGTATCAAATTCAAGATTTACAAGAGATTCAGGAACTGTTGTTCCAATTCCATATTTAAATGCTTTTGCACTGTCGCTTATGGTACTGAATCGTACACCTCCCGAAGTACGGCGTGCATTATCTGAAGCTGTGTTTCCATCAAATGGTCTTGCGCCACCAAAAATATCTGCAGCATAAGTATATGATTTATAAAGATCACTCTTTTCACCGTCGGAATTTTTAACGCACCAGCCTGTTTCTGTAAACCATTCCGGCTCATTCTGGCCCGCTTCAAAATCTGGAGTATTGTCAAAAATATGGAATTCAATTCTGTCGAGTGTTGAACCAACTCCCGAGTTATTACCTATAACTTCTGCTTCATAAACACCCTTAAAAAGTTCGGAATCCCATTTTTGTGTTGCGTTGCTTCTTATAACAGCAAATACCGGTTCAGACAGATCCCATTTTCCATAAAGGCCATCCTCTGTGCTGTTTACAACCGGAATTGTATTATAGATATCTGAACCCGAAGTTGACAAAGAATATTTTATCTGGCAATTACCCTGCAGGTCGGTTACAAGCTCATTTTTGTTGTTTGAATCAACAAGATGATTTACAGTTCCAGAAGGCATTTTTGCTTCTTCTATATAACCAACCCATTTTTTATATGAATGACCGTCTGCATCTGTAACAGTTCCGTCTGTATAACCTGCAATACTAAGACAAATTGAATACTCATCTTTACGGTAAAGGGCATTAACATAAGGGTCATCCTGAGCTTTTCCATTTGAACCTTCGCTGCCTGTATAAACCAAGCCTTTTTCAATTATTCCAAGACCTGCAATTGTAAGATTATCTTCCTGTCTGATATTTTGAATTTTACCAAAAGTATCTGTTACACGGATATTTTCTACAATATCATATGCAGCAATAGAAGCAGTCTCTCCAAAGTTTACTGGTTCTGAGTATCTGAATTCAATAAAGTTATGAGAATCATAGGAATGCTCACTTGCTTCACCTATAGCTGTGTCATAAGCAGAATGAAGTTCCTGACCTGTGCGAACCTTCCAAAGAACCGGACCAGTTTTATCGTCAACAACAAAAGTATCATCACTTGATTGATTTGAACCATAAGCAGCCTCGGCATTAGTTCCTTTTACTACACGACGGCTATAATTGTTAAGACGTTTACCCCATCTGTCTGTCAGAACAAATGCTGTGTTTCCAAGCGCTCTAGGGAAGTCAAGACATGGTTTTGTTTCATGATGAATTCCTGCACGGTCTGTGCTTATTGAACCGGCAGAAGATGTTTGTGTTCCCCAGACTTTACCCGTTGCATCGGTGTTCCAGGCTCCAAACTCAGAAGAATCCTGAGGTGCGGCTTTTATATAAAAATATGACAATTCCGTGTCATATTTTAATTCGTTCTGACAATCAGGATCAGAATACAAGCCTGTAAAATCACAAACAGGTGCCGAAACTGCATCATGGAATTTTAACAATTCAACTGACTCGCTGTGATATCGTACCGGGCGATTGAATTCAACTCTTATAGAATTGTCGCGTTCGGTATAAGCAGTTGTAATTACAAAATCATCAAAATCAACATTTGTGTTTTCAACTGCACTTGTTCCTTCATCAACACATTCAAGTGCAACAAGACGAGCCTTTGAACCATCTGTGCTGCCATTACTGCAAATAACCTTACATCCCGAAATATAAGAATGATAAGCTTCTGCAAAGGCATTAGCAGCATTTGTCAAATCTGGAACCTTGAGAATCCACTGACCGCTTGCACCGTTTGCCGAAAGTCGTGTTCCGTTAGCATAGAAGTTCTTTGCAATAGAAACTGTTTGACCGGCTTGAACAGCAAGAGTTGCAGAAAAATCTTGTGGTACTGCAGTTCCATCAGGAAGCGAGGTTTCATTATAATTTGGCTGGCTCCAGGTTTGAGGGCGCGCACAATAATATGAATATTCGTTTACAGAACCTGTTGTTGTATCGGTTGTAGAATAATCCTGTCCAAGAATTAAAACATCCTGGCTAGCTGTAATATCGCCATTCAAAATAACTGCACCATTATAAAGAACAACATTTTTGGCTTTTGTTATTTTTGCATTAATTGTTAAAGGAGCAGCCGGTAAAGCCTGTCGCACAATAATAAGATTTTTATCTGCTGTTGGTACCTGGGTACCAGCTGTCTCTCCTGTGCCAATTGTGATTACCTGTCCGCTTGTACCAAAATCAGCAGCTTCGGTTCCATAAATTTGAACATCTGTGGCAAAACCCGCAGGACCGTTTCCTGTAAAGCTTCCGCCAATTACAGAATTACCTGTTCCGTTTTGTGTAAATGTCCTTTCAGAAGCATCAACACTTGTATCAGTACCAAAAGCAAAATCCTTTCCATTTTCGGTTTTGAACAATCCAGAGTTTGTTATTGTTACAGAATTTTCTGCAGCAAAATCTTCTTCAAGCGTTATATTGTGACCCTTTAATACTACAGTTGTGCCATTTGTCTGACCAAGAGAAATATCTTCGGCTTCAATCGTACCAGCAATAACTGTTGCCGCAAGCGTAACATTTTTTTCTGGAACAAAAAGCTTGCCATAAATTTCTGTATTTCCGGCGGTGTGAATAAGATTTGTTCCTACAGACATTACAGGATTTTCGATTGATGAAGTATTACCTGAATCTCCGAACTCAACTGTACCGGTGGTTTTAAATGTATCTTGTTTTATTGTATTTATTACACCACCCTTCTTAAAGATTACATTTCCACTTTCTGTAAAATCGGTAAAGGTATCAATGTTTACGACATCTTTGAAAAGTGTTTCTGCCGCACTTGTAAGCTGTAACTCATGAAAAGCATTACCAGCCTGTTCACCAGCTGCAGGAGTTCCCACAGTTCCATTGAATACAATATTATTTGTGCCTGCAACAAAATTCAGTTTTTTATTTCCGTTTACAGAAGAACCAAAGCTTATAGTTCCAAGCGTGATTTCAAGAGTTGTATCAGAAAGAATTTCTACCTGTTTATTGTAAGTCTGATTTTCTGCTGTTTTGATTTTTGCACAGTTAATATCAGCTTTTTGAGTATCGATTGTATCTACAGTTACGTTTCCATTAAAGGTTGCTTTTGCCGCTGTTTTGAGTGATGTAAGATTTGTGATTGTATCATCAAAAGTTACGGAACCTGTTTTTGTTTCAAGTGAATATGCTCCAGAAAGCGGTTTTTCAAAAATGAGTTTTGCTGTGTCGGCTGCGTCTGTTGTTATGATTGTATTTGTAAGAAGCTCTACCGGCTGATTAAAGGTTGCGCTGTTTACTGTAATTGAATCACAGTTAATTTTTGTATTTGCATCTACAATGAGATTCTGAGTTGCCGTACTTGCGTTTTCAACATTTGCGTTGAACTGAACTGTCTGATATTCGTTGGCAGCATTTTTTGCAGTAAGAGTTATGTCGCCTGCTTTGATTAAAGTTACTTCGCCGTTATATGTCTGATTTCCTGATGTTGTTATTGATTCACAATTTATTTTTGCAATTTGTGTGTCTATTGTTCCTGCTGTTACATCTCCGTTGAAGGTTGCAGCAGCCGCTGTTTTGAGTGATGTAAGATTTGTAATTGTATCGTCAAATTTTACAGAGCCAGTTACAGTTTCAAGTGAGTGATTGCCAGAAAGTGTATCTTTAAAAATAAGTGTTTCTGATTCACCGGCATCAGTAGTAATTATTGTATTGCTTAAAAGAGTAACTGCTTTTTCAAAAACAGCATTTTGTGCCGTAATCGACTCGCAATTGATTATTGCAAACTGAGTATTCAAAATTCCAATATTTATTTCATCATCAAAAGTTGCAGTTGCGGCTGTTTTTAAAGATGTCAGACCAGTAATTGATTTTTCGAATTCTACAGAGCCAGTTACAATTTCAAGCGAAGCGTTTCCGGTAATTACATCATTAAAGAGAATTGTGTCTCCTTCTGGAGCAGTAAGCTTTGTGTTGCTTGTAATTGAAACAGCTTTTTTATAAGTTTGATTAGCTGTAGTCAAAATTGAAGCCGTATTTATTGTAAGCGGTGCATTTATTGAAAGTTCTGCGCCCTGTACATTGCTGTTTAATATAAGTGCGTCTGCAAGAATGTTGTTTTCAAGGAAGATTGCGGCGCCTCCACTGCCAGTTCCGTTCAAGGTTACTGTTCCGGCGTTTACAGAAGTTGCAGCTGCTTCTGTGTCATTTCCAATTATTACTTTATCTATAAACACATTTGAAGCATTATTAAGTGTTACAAATTTTCCGGTGCCTGCTGTAATTGTTGTGATATTATTTACTGTAATTTTTTCTGCTATATCAACAGATGCGTTTATATGAAGCTTTTCATATTGCTTACCAGCTTGAGGTGTATTACCTTCTCCATCCCAGGCAAAATTTGTAATTGTTGCAGAGCCTGTTTCATCATAATATTCAACAGTTGAATCGGTACCGTTTATCATAATGCCGCTGATTGTCTGACCGTTAGAGCCATTAAGACGAACAAGTCCATTATTTGTAATTGTTCCAACTGTAAGATTCTGGTCGGCTAAATCAAAACGTGCGGCTGCTTCAACAGTTATTGCTCCGTTGTAGGCTTGCGAAGTTGTTCCATAAGTATCATTCAAATCAAGAGGAACTGTTAGTTTAGGATAACTTGGCTTGTTTGCAGCAATTGTAACAACAGCACCCTTATTTGGAACAGAAGCAGGACTCCAGTTTTCTTTTGTATTCCAATCTGTATTATTTGCTCCATTTCCACCAATCCAGGTGTAAGGCATGTTAGGGAAATTCCAGTTTACATTGTTTCCTCTGTCGTAACTGCTCAAGGCAAAAAGATTGTATGCAAAATCCGGATCGTCCGAAGGTGATGTGTTAGAGATATTATTTGAATCCTGAACATCAACATACTGAATTTTGTGATTGTTTGTACCGGTACATTTTATTGTCCAGGCAGTCCCTGTCGTTGAAGAACGAAGAGAAAGCATATTGTTATCTTGAGCTGCAGTTCCCATTAATGTAAGAAGACCACTTACAGTTTGAGTTTTTCCAGCAGCAAAAGTAATAGTTTTTCCGCCAAGACCTGTTGTATCGTCACCGGCAGTAAGATTAACAATGTTGTTGCTTCCTGTAATAGTCACTGAGTTTGTAAACACTAAATTATTAAAGCTGTTATTTCCCTTTAAGATTGCAGCAGGAGATGCAGTAGTTTTATTTGCAGCTGTAAGAATTATTGTTCCGTTATTTGCGGCAAGCGTATCGTCTGCTAAATCAACATCGGCATTAAAGGTTGTTGTACCGGAAGAAGCAGTGAGTTTTGAGTTTGTCTCTGTCGTGATGTTAGGCTCTGCTAACACATCATCTGGCGTCAATGAAATATTTTTAATAGTTTCATCAATAACAACAGTTTTTCCAACGCCATTTATTTTTGGAACATTCAGATTTATGAATGTATTATTTTCTGTTTCTAATGAAGTTGAGTTCTGTATAAAAATCAGTTCGCCAAGAGTGATGTTTGCAGTGGCATCTGTGGCAATTATGCTTTTAAAAATCGGAGTATCTATTGTAAGTTTCTTTCTGGTTGCTGCTGCAGGGTCATCGGTGATATTTGATTTATAATTGATCTGGGTTTCCGCAGCAAGAGTTGTGTCAGAAAGAATTTCCACCTGTCCGTTGTAGGTTTGAGTTCCGGTTGTAGTTATAGTTTCGCAGTTGATTTTTGCAATCTGAGTTTCAAGAACTCCTATGTTTACGTTTCCGTTGAAAGTTGCGGTTGCAGCTGTTTTAAGTAATGTAAGGTTTGTAATTGTATCGTCAAAAGTTACGGAACCTGTTTTTGTTTCAAGCGAATATGCTCCGGAAAGCGGCTTTTTGAAAATGAGTTTTGATGTGTCGGCTGAGTCTGTTGTTATGATTGTATTTGTAAGAAGCTCTACCGGCTGATTGAAAGTTGCACTGTTTACTGTAATTGAATCACATTTGATTTTTGTTTTTGCATCAACAATGAGGTTTTGTGTTTCTGTATTGTCATTTCCGACATTTGCGTTGAACTGAACTGTCTGATAAACATTAGGTTCAGCAGAAGTATTCTTTGCTGTAAGAGTTATGTTGCCGGCTTTGATTAAAGTTACTTCGCCGTTGTAGGTTTGATTTCCGGTTGTGGTGATTGAGGCACAGTTGATTTTTGTTTTTGCATCAATAATAAGATTTTGTCTTCCTGTGTCTGATTTTCCAACATTTGCGTTGAACTGAACTGTCTGAAGTTCATTTCCTGCATTCTTTGCGGTTAGAGTTATATCATCATTTTTCTTGAGTGTTACCGTTCCGTTATAGGTTTGATTTTCTGTTGTTTTAATTGTTGTACAGTTGATTTCGACAGGGCCATTCAGGGTAAGAGTCTTGAGTGCTGTTGTCGCTCCTACATTTCCGTCAAAGGTAATCATGTATGAATCAGAAGAAAGTGTCAGAATATCATCTACGTCATCAGATTCAGGATTTGTTATTATTCCGTTGATTGTTCCGTTGTATTTTTGAGTACCGTTTGTATTTATGTTTGCAGTTCCATTGATAATCAGATTATCAAGTTCGAGAGCCGCAGTATTTAGTGTTCCACTTATTATTGTATTTGAATTTTTTGCTGTAACAGAATGCTTGAAATTTGCATAATCCGGACTTGTACCAATGTTCATTGTGCCGGTTATAGAAACTTCATCTGGAGTATTAAATGTCACCGCATTCTGAATTGTTCCCCCGTTCTGGAAAATAATATTTCCTGAGTCTTCGGTATCTTCAAATGTTCCGATATATACAGCCTTTTCAAATTTTGTTTCCCTGGAACTTGTTATATGCAGTTTCCCAAGTGGATTACCTGAAGTTCCTGCTGTGCCTTTGAAAAGTATATTCTTTTCACCTGCTGTTATGGTTAAAGTTTTATTTCCATATACATTAGCATCTGCATTTGTAAATGAAACCCCGCCGTTTGTTGAGGAAGCTGTAAGATTCAGATTTTGTTCAAACTTAAGTGAATCTTCAAATGTAAGACTTTCACCTGTTGAACTTATGGTAACTGGATTTTCTTCAGAAATTACTTCTACTTCTTTTTTATAAATCTGATATCCATTTGTTGTTATTGAAGCACAATTGATTTTTGTTTTTGCATCAACAATGAGGTTTTGTGTTTCTGTATTGTCATTTCCGACATTTGCGTTGAACTGAACTGTCTGATATTCATTAGGTTCAACAGAGGTGTTCTTTGCTGTAAGAGTTATGTTGCCGGTTTTGATTAAAGTTACTTCGCCGTTGTAGGTTTGATTTCCGGTTGTTGTAATTTTTTCACAATCAATATTTGCATAACCGGTTACTTTAAGCGAAGCAAGTTCTGTATCTTCTCCTACATCTGCTCCAAATGTTGTACCATCATTTGAAGTTGTAATCAGTTCCAATTCTGCAGCACCATTAATAGTTGAACTTGCATCAAAGTTTATACTACCGGCAGACAATTTATGAGGAGAATTTGTTGTACTTAATGTTATTGCTCCACTGAAGTTCTGTGCCCCTGAGGTATAAATGGTTGAACATTCAATCGTTGAAGGACCTGTTACTTCAAGAGTCTTGAGTGCTTTTGTCTGACCTACATTTCCGTTGAAAGTTATCAAATTAGAATTTGAATTGAACCTTAAAATATCATCGGCATCATTCGGAGTTGTTTCTATTCCGTTGATTGTTCCATTGTATGTCTGAGTACCATTTGTATTTATGTTTGCAGTTCCATCTACAATGAGATTGTTCATTTGTATAGATGGTGTTATGAGGGTGCCTGTTAAAGTTATATAGTCAGGTGTATTAAAGGTTGTACCATTTGTATTTGTAATATTTCCACCGTGCTTAAATGTTATATTTCCTGAGTCTTCGGTATCTTCAAATGTTCCGATATATACAGCCTTTTCAAATTTCGTTTCACCGGAACTTGTTATATGCAGCGTTCCAAGTGGATTATCTGAAGTTCCTGCTGTACCTTTGAAGAGTATATTCTTTCCGCCAGCTGTTATGGTTAAGGTTTTATTTCCATATACATTTGCATTTGCATTGGTAAATGAAACTCCGCCGTTTGTTGAATCATCAGCAGAAAGCTCCAGATCCTGCTCAAGCTTTAGGTCATCTGCAAAAGTAAGGTTTCCACCTGTTGAACTTATTGTTGGCTTGCTTGCCGAAGAGACTGTTACTTCACCGTTGTAAGTTTGATTTCCATTTGTTGTAATTGCCGTACATTTGATTTCTACAGGACCTGTTACTTCAAGAGACTTTAGAGCTGTTGACTGACCTACATTGCCGTTGAAAGTTATCAGAGTAGAATTGGAATTAAGTTTTAAAATGTCATCAGCATCATTCGGAGTGTTTTCTATTCCGTTGACTGTTCCGTTGTATGTCTGAGTTCCTATTGTATTTATATTTGCAGTTCCATTGATAATCAGATTATCAAATTCGAGTACTTTTGCATTAAGTGTTCCTGTTATGTTTGATGGACCTGCGGTATGTTTAAGATCTGCATAAGGTGAAGTAGTTCCAATATTCATTGGACTTTCAGTTGTACCTGTGATTGAAACTGTTCCGGTTGTATTGAAAGTCACCGCATTCTGAATTGTTCCGCCGTTCTTAAATGTTATATTTCCGGAATCTTCTGTATCTTCAAAGGTTCCGATATATACAGACTTTTCAAATTTTGTTTCACCGGAACTTGTTATATGCAGCGTTCCAAGTAGATTACCTGAAGTTCCTGCTGTGCCATTGAAGAGTATATTCTTTCCGCCAGCTGTTATGGTTAAGGTTTTATTTCCATATACATTTGCATTTGTTTTAGTAAATGAAACCCCGCCGTTTGTTGAATCGTCAGCAGAAAGATCCATATCCTGTTCAAGTTTAAGTGAATCTGCAAAAGTAAGGTTTCCGCCGGTTGAACTTATCGTTGGCTTGCTTGCCGAAGAGACAGTTACTTCACTGTTGTAGGTTTGATTTCCATTTGTTGTTATTGAAGTACAATTGATTTTTGTTTTTGCATCAACAGTGAGTTTATGAGTTCCTGTATCCGGGATTTCTACATTTGCATCAAACTGAACTGTCTGATATGCATTAGAAGAATTCTTCGCTGTAAGAGTTATATCATCTTTGAGTAAAGTTACTCCGCCTTTATAGATTTGATTTCCCGTTGTCAAAATTGAAGCCGCATTTATTGTAAGCGGAGCATTTATTGTAAGTACATCACCTTGCACATTACTGTTTAATGTGAGACTGTTTGCAAGAATGTTGTTTTCGAGGAAGATTGCAACTCCTCCACTGCCAGTTCCGTTCAAGGTTACTGTTCCAGAGTTTACAGAAGAAGTTGAATTTCCAATCTTTACATGATTAGCAAAAACATTCGAAGCATTATTAAGATTTGCACTTGTTTTTATTGTTGTTAATCCAGAAACATCAAGTACTTCGGTATCTGGCTGTGTAATTTCTTCATTTATGATTAGATTTACATACTGCTTTCCTGTTGTGTTGGCACCGTAATCTCCATCCCATGCAAAACTTACAAATGTTCCGCCACAATACTCAACTGTTGAATCATCTTCATTTTTCATTTTGCCAGAAATCTGATTTGATGTTCCAACAAGTTTTATATGTCCATCATTAATGATTTCTCCAACAGTCAACTGCTGATCTGCTAAATCAAAAATTCCTGTAACTGTGATTTTTCCCTCGTAGTTTGTAGAACCAAAGCTTTCGTTAAGATTAAGAGGCTCAGTTAAAACAGGATAAACTGTTGCTCCACTGATTGTTACAGTTCCAATAGTTACATCAGCGCCAATTCCAGGTACAGAACCTTCGTACCAGTTATCTGGTTCATCCCATGCTGTATTATTTTTAGGTGCAACAGCTGCCCCTGTCCAGGTATATTCTTGTCCCGGGAAATTCCAGTTTTTGTTGTTTCCGCTGTCGGTACTATTAATGGCAAAAAGCTTGTAAAGAGTTGAATTGTATTCAGAAACATTGTTTGCATCCTTTACATCAACATACTGAATATCGTGACTGGTTGAACTTGGAGCGGTACATTTAATTGACCATGCAGTTCCATCAGTAGTAGAACGAAGAGAAAGCTTATTCGTAGTAGAACTTCCTGTCAATGTAAGTTTGCCTGCAACTGTCTGAGTATTTCCTTCTGCAAACTTAATTGTTTTGCCGCCGAGCCCTTGAGCAGTAAGATTGTAGAAGGTTGATTTTCCTCCTACAGTGACTGTATCTATAGTATCTGCCGGAGCAAGAATAACAGTTCCGTTTGAATGTTTAAAAGTGCCGTCTGCAAAATCAAGGCTGGCTTTGAAAGTCATTTTGTCAGTGTCTGTGCCCGAAGGTGCCGTAAGCGTTGTTCCGGTTTCTGTTTTAATACTTGGTTCAATTGCAACATTTCCAACAAACGAAAGTTTTGTTCCGGAAGATGACAATGTAACTGTTTTACCATTTCCACTTATTGTTGGAACTGTAAGCCGTATTGGTGCGCCATTTGCACTTTGGATTTCTGTATTCTGTGAAAAAGCCAGTTCATTACATTGTATAGTTACAGTAGGCGGATTTTCAGGATCGGCAACTGCGGCAGTGCTTTTGAAAGTTGGTGAGTTTATTGTGAATGTTATTGACTTTGTTCCTGATTCTGAAATATTTCCAGAAAAATCAATTTCAGCTGCTTCCAATAAAACTGCATTTGATGTTGAGTTAGAATGAAGAATTATGTCTCCATTAAAAATCTGATTTTCCGTAGTTGCTATTTTTGTACATTTAATATTTGTTTTACCAGTAATCGTAAGAGACTTAAGTTTAGTTGCGTTTGTTTTTCCAACATCTCCATTAAAGGTTACGGATTTTCCATTATCAACTTCAATAGTTAAGGCTTGATTATTACTTACATTTGCATAAGTTGTTGTACCGTTTGATGTTGTATTTTCAAAAGCAACATTACCATGGGCAACAAGCTTTGTTGTTCCGGTAAGGTTAGTTTTATTCAAGGTTATATCGGCAGCAGTTAAAGTTCCTTTGATATCTGTAGGACCAGCGGTGTGAACTAAATCACAGTATTTTGTATTTGATTCATTATCAACATAAAGAAAGTTTGCGCCGTTTTGGAATGCGACTGTATTCGTTGTATTAAAAGAAGAAGTTTTTATTGTAACAAGATTTGCGAAAGCTATATTTCCAGCAGAAACTAATAAATCTGTAATGTTACAACTTCCCGTTACTGTAAGAGTTTTGTCATTAGATTTATCTTCTTTTATTTTTGTATACGTGCCAGTTCCTGCAGCAAAAGTCTGATCGTTTGTGCCATTAAAAATCAAATAACCGTCGCCGTCTGTATTTCCAGTTGAGGTTAGATTTCCTTTTATTTCTACATCTGATGAAAATGTAACTGTTCCGCTTGCAATATTGAGATTTTCGTAAACATCGGACCAGCAAGGAGTTGTTGTGCCATCGTAAATAATAGTACTACCGGGGCCATTTGTTCTTGTTGTTGCGGTAAGTGAGCCACCAGCAAAAGTGAGTTCTCCATTATTTGTAATTGAACCAGAATATGTAGAATCATAAATTAATGATACATCAGCAGAAAGAACCGGATAATATGTTTTTCCTGCTGGAATTAAAACTATTGCACCTGAAGCTGGAACTGAACAAGCGGCTAGAGATTCACCAACTCCCCAGTTTGCTGCTGTATTCCAATCAGTTTTTTCAGCATCGGTTGAGCCACTACCACCCTTCCAAATGTACTCAACACCATCAAAAATCCAGTTTGTATTATTGCCACTGTCGGTGCTGTCAAAAGCAATGAGTTTATAGGCAGTAGCTGCATCCTCTGATGTGTTAGAAATATTATTTGCATCCTTTACATCAACATACTGAATATCGTGGCTGGTTAAACTTGAAGCGGTACATTTAATTGACCATGCAGTTCCATCAGTAGTAGAACGAAGAGAAAGCTTACTTGTAGCAGAACTTCCTGTCAACGTAAGTTTACCTGCAACTGTCTGAGTATTTCCTTCTGCAAACTTAATTGTTTTGCCGCTGAGATTTTCTGCTTTAAGATTGTAGAAGGTTGATTTTCCTCCTACAGTGACTGTACTTACATTGTTTGCCGGGGCAAGAATAACAGTTCCGTTTGAATGTTTAAAAGTGCCGTCTGCAAAATCAAGGCTGGCTTTGAAAGTCATTGTATATGGATTTGTTTCTGCGCCAGAGGATGGTGCCGTAAGCGTTGTTCCAGCTTCAATTTGTATGCTTGGCTCGATTTCGACATTTCCAACAAACGAAAGTTTTGTTCCGGAAGATGACAATGTAACAGTTTTTCCACTTCCACTTATTGTTGGAACTGTAAGCTGAATAGGCGCGCCATTTGCACTTTGAATTTCTGTATTCTGTGAAAAAGCCAGTTCATTACATTGTATAGTTACAGTCGGCGGATTTTCAGGATCGACAACTGCGGCTGTGCTTTTGAAAATTGGGGTATCAATTGTAAGTGTTTTACCGTTACCAGAAATGTTTCCGGCAAAATCTATTTCGTCTTTTACAGAGATAGTAATGTCTTCAACATTGATATTTGCATTACACTCAAGAACAGCATCTGTGGCAGAACCAGTTACATCTTTTTTGAATGTCACCGTACTTGCCGTAAACGTTGCCGATTTATTAAATGTCACAGTTCCGTTATAAGTCTGATTTCCGTTAGTTAAAATAATAACTGGTGAACTCTCGCTTTCTATTTTTACATCACCGTTCACAACCAGAGTTGTATTCGCTGAAGTATTTCCTGTAACATTCTGTTTAAAAAGGATCTCTTTATTTTCAGGAGTTTCGCCCGAGGTTTTTGCATTAAGAGTTGTACTTTTTTTAAGGATGACCTCGCCTTCGTAAATTTGATTTCCGGTTGTATTAATATAGTCACAATTTATATTTGTTATTCCAGTCACCTTAAGCGATTGAAGTTTTTTGTTTTCTTCAGTTCCGACCTCGCCATTAAAGGTGGTTGATTTGCCGTCGCCATGCGTTGTTATTGTTAATTCATTTTCACCAAAAACCTTTGCGTAAACAGTTGGATCTGTTGGTGAATCGTTTTCAAAAACAACATCTCCATAGGCTTCAATAGTTGTATTACCTTTGAGTTCGGTTTTACTCAGAGTGACATCGGCAGCAGTTAAAGTTCCTTTGATATTTGTAGGACCAGCGGTGTGAACTAAATCACAGTAATTTGTATTTGATTCATTATCAACATAAAGAAAGTTTGCGCCGTTTTGGAATGAGACTGTATTCGTTGTATTAAAAGAAGAAGTTTTTATTGTAACAAGATTTGCGAAAGTTATATTTCCAGAAGGAACTGATAAATCTGTAATGTTACAACTTCCCGTTACTGTAAGAGTTTTGTTATTAGATTTATCTTCTTTTATTTTTGCAAAAGTTTTTCCATTTGTTATAAAATCTTGTTCATCAGCCCCTGTAAATGTCAGAGTGCCTTCGCCGTCTATATCATCTGTTGCAGTAATTGATTTTTGGAGCCTTATTTCTTTTCCAGAAGTTATTGTTGCTGAACTGTTAAGATAAAGGTCATAAGAAAAATCTTGTGTATCATCAAATTTTATATTTCCAGGATTATCGCCTGTTCCCAGATACATACATTTTCCTTCAGAGGTATTAACCTTTTCTGCAAGGTTAGAAGGAATTGTAAATTCAGAAGTGGAATCATATGGGGCAAGCGTAAGATTTTCTTTAAAATTCACCAGACCTTGAAAATCAAAAGAACCTGCCTGAATCGTTGATACACTAGTTACTGCACAAGCATCTACTAATTCGGTTGCAGAGTTATTTATTGTCAGCTTATTTTTTATTTTATAATCACCATTGAATTTCCAATCGGTTCCAATAACTTCCAGATCGTAATATTCAATGCTACTTGTTAAAATTGTTACGGTTCCTGTATTTCCAGAAGCGTATTGAACCTTTCCCACATTATTATCATTTATTGGATTTGTGCTATGTGTTATTCGACCATCATTCGTATAAATGATTGTGCCGTAGTTTGTGAGAATAGTAGTTGCAGGAGTTATCGGATTGTCCTTATCTTTTCCAGAAAGAACAAGATTTTTTGAACCCAATGTAATTGTAGAATCAGGAGTCGTTACAGTGATACCTGTCGAATCTTTATCTGATAAAGTCAAAGTTCCGCCATTGTAAGTTCCATTTGTTAATACTGGATAACTTGCACAACCGGATGGAATTATGATTTTAGAATCAGCACCTGGAACATAGCCTGTATCCCAGTTAGTTGCAGTATTCCAGTCATCAGTATTTCCAATCCAAGTATAAACAAATGCAGATTTATTTCGAATATTCCATCCATTATTTAATACAGTAATCCAGTTGTTTTGATTAGAATTATCAGCAGTTGGAATACTATTTGAAATTTCATCTGTATAATTTTCAAGAATAATATTTGAATCTATTGATAGATATTCAGCAGACACTGAACTTGTAGATGATGTAAATTTATGGTTTGTTCCTGAGCCTATAAGTGAAAGACGAGAAGTAGTTGTTGAGCCATGTAGCGAAATTGTGCTGGCATTAATAATTGCATCA
>JAFZWX010000107.1 GCA_017617145.1 Treponema sp.
AAAATACTAAGGTTATCAGGAGTTGATGATGGAAGATATCAGAAACGAAGAAATCAGACAATACATAAAAATTACTCCCTTGGAAAAACTTTCTGCTTCAGAATGCGTTCGAATCAGAGGTGAGAAACGTCATGAGTTTGATAAACGCTTAAGCAAATTTCTTGCAAATAAAAATATCCTGGTAAAAGACAAAAAACTTGTACCAGGAAAAAGATGGGATCTGCTTATATGGCAGGGTAGTGAAGAAAAAACACTTAATAAGCTGACATCTGCCTTGGCTGATTTTTCGGTTAAGGAAAATATTAGCTTTCTTATTAATTACAGTATTAAAAGCAGCCGAAGTGATATTGCTGATGGCACAACAATTACAACCTTTTATCCGGAAATCATAATGAACGGTAAACTGCTTATACACGATTTTAATAATCCGGAATTAAACCGTCGTTTTCTTAAAATTGATCAGCACATGGTAATTGACATTACAAACAAAGAATTTCCATATAAATATGAAGAGAAAGATTTATTGTGGTATTTCTACATGGAACATATTATTAAAAACAAAGTTTGTTCATTTATAAAAACTCGTGATATTGGTTTTAGCAACGAAGTGTGTGCTGCTATTATTGATTCTTTTTAATTGCAGGAGGAAGAGCCTTGCATAATGGAGGAACCATGTTTGATGATGATTTCTATCAGACACTAAAAATCATACCTGTAAAAAAGCTTGTGTGGAACGAAGTGATTTTCATTGACGACGAAGTTGAACTCAAAGACCTTGCGGAACTTATAACAGTTGCGTTTTATCAGAATGACCTTTTGGAAAGTGATGAGATTTTTTCTTTTGGAAAAGCAAGTCATAACATCAATCTGATAGAAAATCACAAAGAAACCGCGCAGACAATTTTTGATGTACTTACTGAAATCTCGCAGCAGACCGGTTATGGCTTTATTGTCAATTTCAGCTCGCAAAGTGATTTTCTTGGTTCAGGTCTTATGATTCCGTATGGAGATCTTTATTTTCATCCGGAGCTGATTCTTGATGGAAGGCGTTTGATTAATGATTTTCAGGATGTGAATCTGAATCGTAATTTCTTTTCACTTGTAAAGAATTGTCTTGTTGATTGCGGCCGAAAGGATAAGTCGCTTGTGAATGAAGTTCTTTCGCATCGCGAAGGGCTTGATTACTGGGCAAGGTTTTCTGAAGAAGAGCTCCTGGAAAAAGGTCTTGTAAAATTTGCTGATGCAGAAAAGCAGATTTGCTTAGATATGCTGGAGTCATTGAATAAATACTTCCATGTAGATTATTCAGTTGATGTGGTTTACGGCCTCACAAAGCAGGATTATGAAGGGCTATGTAATAATGTGAGAGAAAAGATTTTGGAAAGATTTTAGTGTATGTCATTCCGAACTTGTTTCGGTGTACGGGTATTTCAGAAGGGCGAATAAAAATCTTTCTTATTTTCTAAACTCTTCCAAAATCTCTTTTATATTATTATTGAAAGCCAAGTTGCGGGAGATTACAAACTGACTTTCAGGGAGCTTTTAGCTTATGTCTGTAGTTGCGGCCTGTTATAAAATGCACAGGAAAATCCTTATCAGTCTGAAAGAGGAGGGAAAGATTTCTCCTGATAAAACTATGAGAAATACTAAGCTAAAAGAACTGATCAGGCTGTATGGTCTTGAGCGCTTTAGAAAGGAAGTAAAGGAAGCAAAGCTTGATATCCCGGAGTTTTTGCTGGAAGAATAATATATAGGGGAGGTTTAAGATGGCAGAAGAAAATAAGGAAATCAGGGAGCGTAATATCAGGGAGTTTATGGCGGTTTTGAATGAAGCAAATGTTTTTACCATTTCCTGTCCCAGGTGTGGTGATATGCGTTTTTCTTTCAGCAAAAATCTTCTTGAAATAAAAGACGGTTTGCAGGTTGTGTGTCCCCATTGTTCATCGCTTGTTCATGCATGTTATACCCAGGGACAAAATGAGGTTTTTGTTCAGTGCCTCGAATAGAAGCGCTGATTTTTGAACGGCAGATTTCTGCCGGGGTTTCGGGCTTGGCAGCTGCCCAAGGAGCGGGAACTGCCGTTTTTAGGAGATGTTATTATGTCGGAAATCTTGAAAGAGACAAAAGAAGAGCCATCATTAACTTTTGAAATGGACGGCTGGAAGCTTTATTCTTATGAAAATCCACCACTGGGCTTTGATTCGTATCTTAAAGATATTAAAAATGCAGATGCCGAAGGAAAAAGCGTGATTGATGCTTTGCCTGAAGGTAGCGATGAAAAACGTCTTAAGAGCGGTGACAATCTTATCAAACTCATTGCCGAAAAGAAGATGAATCACCATTACAAAATTTACAAGGACTGGGCTTTTGGTGGAACGAATCGGGAAATTTTAACCTGCGATGGCAAGTGGATTTGTGTAGAATTAAATAATTTTGGCGTTCTTATGGCTTATGCTGATTATCTTGAAAGAAATGAAAAGTTTGGAGTCTTTGAAAAACTCGAAAAAGACATTTGCTGGCTTAGGGTTCACGTTGAAGGCGAGCACTGTCTGCACTGTCCTCATTCGTAATGTTTATGGAGAAACAATGGATGATTTTATTTGTGTGGTAAAAATCACAGCGGTAAAAAAACTTGTATGGAACGAAGTGATTTTTGTTGAAGACATGGTGGAGCTGGATGCTCTTTCTGCAAAAATAACAGAGCTCTTTTTCAATAGGGGGATTATCGAAAAAGATGAGGTTGTACGACTTTCACAACGAAACCGCAACATCAACCTGATTGGAAATCATCAAGACACGGCAGAAGAAATCTTTTCTGCCCTTGAAGATTTTTCCAAAGAAAGCGGTCTTGGCTTTATTGTAAACTTTAGCTGCCAGGAAGATTTTATGGGAAACGGCCTTTTTATTTCTCTTGGAGACCTGCATTTTCACCCCGAATTAATTCTGGACGGCAGACGCCTTATAAATGATTTTCCGGATGCAAACCTGAACCGTGTTTATCTTGATATCTACCATGATCTTATGGTTGATTGTTCGACTAAGGACAAAACTCTGGTAAATGAAGTGCTTTCCCATGGAGAAGGAATTGACTACTGGCGGCAGTTTTCAGATGAGGAACTGGTAAAAAAAGGCTTTGTTTACCACGACCAGGCAGAAAAACTGATTTGTACAAATATGCTCGATTCCTTAAATCGCTATTTCCAGGTAGATTTTACTTCCGATGAAAAGTCAGGACTTATCAGCCAGACTGGCGAGGGGTTGAGCTGGGAAGTAAGAGAGAAGATTTTTGGTTGCTTTGCATAAGCTTCGGAGGGGACTTCAAGTATACCATGAGCTAGATCAACAGTTTACAAATTGTAACCAACTCAAAATCAAATTCAAATAGGAAAAAGATTAATATAATAGACAATATTGTACTTTAAACTATACAAATTAATTTTCACATGTTATTATTATTTTCGGGAGATAATGACATGGCGAAAATTACGGTTGAAAATACAGAAATAACGGTTATCCATCAAAATGAAGATGATTATATTTCATTAACGGATATGGCTCGGAGTAATCTGCAGGAACATATTATTTTTCGTTGGCTTAGTCTCAAAAGTACAATAGAATATCTAGGTGAATGGGAATTACTATATAATCCTGATTTTAAGGGGCTGTCCTACAAGTAATTTACACTTCAACAAAGGACAGCCTTTTTTGACTTTAAATAGGATTTTGAGTTTTTTTGATGGTCGTTTTTTTCTTTTAGGCTTTTATAAGTCTTGCAAGTTGTTTAAGATCATATCCAA
>JAFZWX010000108.1 GCA_017617145.1 Treponema sp.
CTGGTGCGCTTAAACGAAATCATCATCCAGAACGTAGATTCCGAGCTCGACGACAACAAATCAGACCTTGCCATAAAAAGACGAAGCCTTACACTTATAAGCAACAAGCTGCAAAAAAAGCTGGAGTTCACCCTGGGCAAAGATTTTACCAGCGAGCAGGAGCAAAGTTATTTTGAACAGCTTAAAAATCAGAAGACCCGGCTCCAAGAGCAGATAACCGTAATCCTTGGCAAAAAACAAGTCCTTGTCCGCATCCTCCAGGCCCAGTACCAGGCCGAAAAAATCGGTAAATTACATTCCGTGCCAAAGCTTACCAGCGAGCTGGTCAAGAAAATCCTTGGGGATACAGATAACAAAGATTCTGTGATATGATGAGGTAATATGATTAGAAAGAAAAATTCAAAGAAAGGAGGGGGAAGTCTCCCCCTCGCTCCAGCCCGCAAGCGGTCTTCCACTACCCCTTCGCCTAGGGGCTCTGCCCCTAAAACCCCGGGTATGTCTACTTCAGAATTTATTTACATCTCCAACGAAGCTCACTACGACCAGGTAATCGAACGCATAAAGTCCGTAAAGAAAACCCTGTGGATTGGCACCGCCGATATAAAAGACCTCTATGTAAAAGACGGCCGCTGCACCATGCCCCTGCTTCAGGTTCTTTCCGATTTAGCCAAACGCGGAGTAGAAATCCGCCTTATACACGCCAAAGAACCGGGCCCCGCCTTCCGCCAGGATTTTGACAAATACCCCGCCCTCATAGAAGGAATGGAACGAGTCCTTTGCCCAAGAGTTCATTTTAAAATAATTGTCTTTGATTTAAAAACAGCCTACGTAGGTTCTGCAAATTTAACAGGAGCAGGACTAGGCATGAAAGGCGAAAACACCCGCAATTTTGAAGCCGGCGTTTTAAGCAGCAATAAAGAATTTGTTAAGAACGCTGCCACCCAGTTTGATGAAGTCTGGATGGGGGCGTTCTGTAAGGGTTGTAAACGGAAGAAGTTTTGCGGGGATCCGATTGGGTAGGTTTCCGATATTTATTCCAGTTATAAACAATGGAAATTAGTTATATCTATCGTTTATATAATTAATCAAAGCTTCTTCATTTGATAATATAGATTGGCGGAATTCTTTATATGTCTTTTTATTTTGCGGTATCGAAAAACCTATAACAGAAAGATTTCCACCATAACCAATAGTATTTAATTTGAGACGATTTACCGTGTTTGATTCTTCCTGCTTGTTTGGATAGATATAACCACCTTCATCAATTTTCATAGTATGCATATATGAAATAACTTGATATAAATCTTCTCGTCCTACTCCGTTTTCTAAATGTTTATATTTTGCATCTAAAATAAATTCTTCTGGTTTGTAAAAATCTGGGTAAATCTTTCCATAATTGTTATCAAATGTATCTTCTATGTCCTTATCAAATAATCTTATTCCACCCTTTTTTTCTTTATTCTCTGGATGAATAAAACCGTAGTTACCTAGTATAGAACCAATGTATTCTTCCCAAAGCCAACTTCCATCAAACAAGATACCATAAACTTGTTTTCCTTTATTTGAATATTGTAATTTCTTGTGTTCCAAAATTATTTTGCATAAAGACTGCAAGTTTGAATAATCTTTATAGTAAGGATGAGATATCGGTTTTCGATTTGCCTCTAATATTGTTTTCCTTTTTGATTTTTCATAAGAAGTAGTAACAGATACTATGGTTTTTACAGCTTGTTTAATATCTTTATCACCCTCTAAAAGACTTTTAAATCCTGGCTTGTTTTTTATATATTCAATAGTATGTCTAATTAATTCTGTAACATTATTATCAAAAGAAATTTCTCTTGAATTATAGGCAATGTTTCCGCAAAAAGGAATATTAACTTTTATGTGACGACGGACATCTAGACTTCCACGTAAAGAAGAATCATTATGTTTAAAAGTTTTATATGCTCTGAAAACACCTTTTCTCATTGCTTTTTTTAAGAATAGAGGGAAGAAGTAAATAAATATATCAAGAGAATCGGCTTCTCCGGCATAATGATTCATATCAAATAAATTTACATGACAAATCCTCTGTAACATATAATGAAGAAGGAAATTACTAGTTGATGATTCAAATCTTGAATTAATATTTATCTGAGTATTTCCAATTCCAATAAATCCCATGATTTTACTGGTTTGAATTGTTAAATCTAATAATTGTTGTGGAGTACTGTTAATCTGAGATGGGGAAACAGTAAGAATAAAATCCTTATCTAATTTATCAGATGTTTCTTCAATTGTATTAGGGAACATCAATAAATCTTCATTATCTTTTACAAGATTATATAGGGATTTATTACTTATTTTTATAATATCAGAATGAATTTCTAATATATTATCTTCAATTGCACCAGAATCGAGAAACGTTGTACTACTGCAATCATTTAATATAATTGTATTCATTTTTTATTGAACAGGATTCTCATTTTCATAAGCTGTTTCTAAAGCTTCCAATTTGTCTTTTATGCCTTCTTCTCCTCTTAGGTATTCATTTAATAAAGGTTTTATATGATAATTCCATAAACATTCAAAAGCAGTAGTTTCATCTTCATCTTTTAAATAACGGGCAAACTTTAAGAAATACGCAGCACCAATTTGATACGAAACTCCTAATTCGTATTCTTCTTTAATTATTTCTAGATTAAGGTTATCCATACGGTTTATAATTCTTTGTAAATAAGAAGATACATCTACAATATTACCTTCACTATCTTTCCAGGCGAAAGGTTCAGAGAACATTTTCTGACTTTCATCTGCAGTTACCTCTTTCCAAGAAAATCGTCTTCTGAACGCAAAATCCATATTTTCAACACTTCGGTCAATGTCGTTCATGGTTCCAATAATATATACATTTTTTGGTACAAAGAAACCATCTTTAAAAGGATCATCTGTATCATCAATTAAATTCTGATACTGTGTATTAACTTTTTTATCTCTATATCCGTCTTCTATTGCAAAAAATAATTCACCAAATATTTTACCTACTTCACCCCTATTTATTTCATCAATGATAAAAACAAAAGGTTTTTCTTTTTCTTTAAGAGCTTGTTTGCAGAAAACTTTAAATGCCCCATCTTTTCTCTCAAATGAAATATCATTAGTATTTGTTTTGTCTTTTATTGGACGTAAGCCTTCTACAAAATCTGTATAATCATATGAAGAATGAAACTGTACAAAGCCTATTCTGGAATTTATCTCATTTCTCTCTGCTTCTGACAATAGTTCTTCTGAAGCTTTTCCATAGATTAGTTTGATTGCAAGCTTTCTTGCTTCAAATGTTTTTCCAGTCCCCGGTGCACCTGTTAGTATTAAATTCTTTGTATTCTTCAAGAGAGTTAGATTTTCATCAGCGTTCATAAAGTCTCCTTCTAGTTTCTTTAACAGTTTATATCCTTTTTCATTTTTAAGTTTTCGTATAGCACAATATACATCAGATTTATTTTCTAGATTGTCTTCAGAAATATAAATCCCTTGTTTATTGTAATACTTCCATGAATCAACATCGATTCTTTGTCCCCACTCCTCTGCACCTTCTGTAAGATCTTGATAAAATACGGTTCCTTCCTCGAAATGGATTACACCATCATAGTTATATGAATTGTAATTCTCTCTATTCTTATCATACATTAAGTATTCAGAAGAAAGCACTATATCAGGATCTTTCCTTGGGTAGATAGCAATACCAACAGCAAAAACTCTTTTATCCCCACATAAAAAAATTATATCGCCTTCATTAACTTCAAAAGCCTTGTTCCAATTATTTGTTACAGTTCCTGGAGAAGAGTAAACCCCATATTCATATTGCATAATTCCAGAATTAAGTCTTATTGCTTTTTCAATAAAACGCTGACAATCATTAGCACCATTTGTACCTGGTTTATGTGGAGTGATACAATAAAAGTGCAGTGCCTAAATTGCCGAAAATCTAAGGAGAATGGCAATGAAAAGGTACGATCAAAATTTCAAGGACGAGGCTTTGAAGCTCTCGGACGACATTGGAATCAAGAAAGCTTGCGAGCAGC
>JAFZWX010000109.1 GCA_017617145.1 Treponema sp.
GTAGGTTTTTGGGTGAATGTCTTTTTTCATCTTTAACTCCTTCCGCCTTAGGGCTCTGTGGCTCCTAAAGAAAGTGCTTAATTATCGTATCATAGACAAGAACAAAATCAAGAATAAATGCATTTTACATTTATCTTCCTAGGTTTTGGTTTATAATAATCGCACTTACAAAATACGAAAGGAGGATGCTATGATTAACAAAAATCAAGCTATTCGTATCCTAAACAGTGGTTTACATACCGGCGCAGATTATGCAGAAATCTATATCGAAGAAAAAGATTCTTTTTCTGTATCAATCGAAAATGGTAAGGTTGAAAATTCTGGAATCCGTCATTCTTATGGTGCTGGAGTCCGCCTGTTAAACAAACTCCAAAGCGTTTATGGATATACCAATGAAGTTAACGAAAAATCATTAACAAAATTAATTGAAAATTTATCAAATTCTTTCCATGATAAACAAGTTTTGAGCATCGATAATTTAGTCACTAAAAAAGCTAAGAATATTTCTAAAATTGAAAATTCATTTTCAAATATTGACGACAAATTAATTATTGACTACTTAAAAGCCGGTGATGAAGCTTTAAGAAATGTTGATAAGAGAATTGTTCGTACAAATGTTGCTTTTTCTTACTCAATTACTAAGGTCCAAATCGTCAGCACAAAAGGGATTAACCACCTCGACTACAAAGAAAGAGGAAGATGTGGAGTTATGTGTGTCGCGGCAGATCAAGGAAAAATCGAAACAGGTTTTGAAGGACCAGGTGCAAGTGCAGGTTTTGAGCATTTCTTAAAAAATATTGATGTTAAAGAACTTTGTAAAGGTGTTGGAGAAAAAACAATTATGATGCTTGAGGCAAAAGAATGCCCAAGCGGTAAAATGCCTGTTGTTATCGGAAACGGCTTTGGCGGAACACTTTTCCACGAAGCATGCGGTCACCCTCTTGAAGCATCTGCCGTTTCAAGAAATTTATCGGTTTTTTCCGGGAAAATCGGCCAACAAATCGCTTCTCCAATACTTTCAGCAGTCGATGACGGAACTATTCCAAATGGCTGGGGCAGTAACAATATTGATGATGAAGGAAATAAGACTGAAAAGACTTTATTAATCGAAAACGGCATTCTTAAAGATTACCTAATTGATGACTTCAACGGCAGACGTATGAATAGAAAAGGTAATGGCGCGTGTAGAAGGCAATCATATAAGTATGAACCTACATCCAGAATGTCTAATACTTATATTTGCGCAGGCAAATCAACTCCTGAAGAAATAATTGCTGCTACCAAGTTTGGCCTATATGCAAAATCTCTAGCTGGCGGACAAGTTAACCCAGTAACTGGCGAGTTTAATTTTGGTTGTAGCGAAGCTTATTTAATCCGTGATGGTAAAATCTGCGAACCAGTAAGAGGGGCTTCCGTAATTGGAACAGGTCAAGAAATTCTTATGAAGATTGATATGATTGGAAACGATTTAGAACGTGCTCAAGGCATGTGCGGAGCAAGCTCTGGATTTATTCCTGTTGATGTCGGCCAGCCAACAATTAGAGTTAGTGAAATGACTGTTGGAGGAAACGGAGGAGAAATCAAATGAAAATAAATGAAAATAAATTCTTTGCTTTAGCAAAAGAAGCCGGAATTGAAGCAGCAGATATTACTGTAGATGAGTCAAGTTCTCTTTCTGTTTCTATTTATCACAGCAATGTAGATTCACTCACAAACAATAGTTCATTTGAACTTGTCGCGCGTGGTATTTATAAAGGAAAAATGGGAAGCGTTTCTGTTGATCATGTTGATAAGAATTCACCAGAACTCCTCGTTAAGGAAATCAAACGTTCAGCTTCGTTAATTGAAAATGATGACCCTGTTTTCATTTTTAAAGGAAGCAAAAAATATCATAAGAAAAAAGTGTTTTCTAACGTTGATTTTGCTGAAAACATCCAGGAAAAAGTGCATATTTTGCTCGAAATTGAGAAAAAATTGCTCGCATACGATAAACGAATTAATGAAGTTGTCACTGTCGGATTTGAAGCAAACGTACATAGTAGTAAAAAGACAAACTCATACGGATTAAAACTTTCACAAAAGAAAAACACATACGCATATTTTGCTGAAGTCACTGCAAAAGATGGCGAGGAAATTAGAACTGGTTTTAGTGTTTTTGCATCTAAAGATGCAGATGAATTCAAAATTGATGAATTTGTTGAAAAAGTTGCAAAAGAAGCATTACAAAAGCTTGGTTCACAACAATGCGAATCAAAGAAGTATCCAATTGTTTTAAATCCTGAATGTGTGGCTTCCTTGCTCTCATTTTTAATTAGTTCACTTGATGCTGAAGAAGTGCAAAAACACACATCATTACTTGAAGGAAAACTCCACCAACAAGCCCTCAGCAAAAAGCTCACAATCATCGAAAACCCACTGGAAAAGAACATATTTTTCAGATATTTTGACGATGAAGGAGTTGCAACTAACAAGAAATATTTGATCAAAAAGGGCGTAATCGAAACTTACCTTTATACTTTACAAACTGCTGCAAAGGCCGGAGTTGAACCAACTGGTAATGGCGCAGGTTCAGGCAAGGCAGGAGCCGGTACAGGTTATACGATTGTCAAAGGCGGCAAGAAATCAGAAGACGAAATGCTTTCTACAATTAAGGAAGGTGTTTATTTAACCGAACTGACAGGCCTACATTCTGGCATGAATGCACAATCCGGAAACTTTTCTTTGCAATGTGCTGGGTTCATGATTAGGGATGGCAAAAAGGCTGAGCCTTTAGCCTTAATTACAGTTGCAGGTAACCTTCTTAATGTTTTTAATAACATTAAATGTATCGCAAACAACAATAAATTGGTTATCTCTAACCAAATGTCATGCCCTTCAATTTCAGTGGGTAAATTACCAATAAGCGGAAAATAATAATAGACTTTA
>JAFZWX010000110.1 GCA_017617145.1 Treponema sp.
AAAAACTTGAAGGAACTGCACTTTTTTGCAATAAAAAACTTGAAGAAACTGCACTTTTGGGCTAAAATAAACTTGAAGGAATGACACAAAATGGACAAGTTTAGAAGAAAGGCATTTGATTTATTAAAGGATTGGAAAGATAACTATGCACCAAATTATGCAGCTTTGCTGGAAGGGGCCCGCCGTGTAGGAAAATCTACAATAGCCGAAGAGTTTGCAAAGCAAAATTATCGTTCTTATATAAAAATTGACTTTGCAAATATTCAAGCAGATCTTCTTGCAGCTTTTAAAGATATTGCAAAACTTGATGTTTTCTTTTTACGACTACAAACTATCACAGGAATTAATCTTTATCCTCGCGAATCTGTAATTATATTAGATGAGATTCAACTTAATCCAAAGGCGCGCCAGGCAATAAAGTATCTTGTAGCAGACGGAAGATATGATTATATAGAAACCGGTTCCTTCATCAGTATTAAAAAGAATGTAAAAGATATAGTAATTCCATCAGAAGAGCATAAGATTCCTGTTTATCCAATGGATTATGAGGAGTTTATGTGGGCAATTGGTAATAACACATATGACCTTTTGCGACAGTTATATAAAACAAATTCCTCCGTTGGAAATGCTACAAATCGTAGTCTTATGCGCGATTTCCGCATTTATATGGCAGTTGGCGGAATGCCACAGGCGGTTCAGGCTTATGTAGACGGCAAAAACTTTTCTTTTATAGATAAGGTAAAACGAGGTATTATAGATTTATATATTGATGATTTTAAGAAGATTGATGCTTCAGGTTTAATAGGCATGATGTATAAATCTATACCAAGCCAGCTGGCAACAAAGAAAAGGCGATATGTAATTTCTGCGGCAACAGAAAAACGGACAACAAAAAAAGATCTGGAACGACTTTCAGTTTTACTGGATTCCAAAACAGTTATTCCCTGCTATAACACAACAGATCCAAATATGACTCTTTCTCAAACTCAGGATAATGACACATTTAAATTATATCTTTCAGATGTTGGACTTTTTACGACAATGATTTTTGCTTCTTCACCAGACACTGGCGATAATATTTACAGCAAGCTTTTAAGCGATAGCCTTCCTGCCGATTTAGGATATCTTTATGAAAATGTTGCAGCACAGATAATTGCCAGTACAAACCGTACTCCTTATTACCACACCTGGAAAAAAGAGGCCAGTACTCATTATTATGAAATAGATTTTCTCTTACAAAAGCGCAGCAAGATAATCCCTGTAGAAGTTAAATCTTCCGCAACCAAGAATCATGACTCAATAGATGCCTTTAGTACAAAATATTCCAGCCGTATTGGCAGACCTCTATTGATTTCCCAAAAAGATGTTGGAAATGAAGGCCAGCTAATGTTCAAGCCGGTTTATATGCTGCCGTTTGTACTGGAAGAATTGTGATAGGGCGTTCCGGCTAAAGCCGTCGGCTGTTCCACCCTTAATCGAAGTTCCGTTAAAACCGATAGTCCATCGGGACTGTCGGTTAGGAACATCGATAAATGGGGGTGCGAGATTTATCGAGCTTCGCTACGCTCATCCTCCTCACTTCGTTGCGGTGGACGCTTCGCGGTGCTCCATAGCCTAACGCGAAACAACATTTGTCATTAAAGTATTAGTTTAATGATTTTTTTTGTGTTTATGGTATAATTGTCATAATTTGCGGGAGGTAAAGAATGCAGGACAAAGGCGAAATAGTTTTTTATCAGACAGAAGACGGACAAACAAAGCTTTCTGTAAATTTACAGGATGAAACGGTTTGGCTTTCACAAGATCAGATGGCAGAACTTTTTCAAAAGGCAAAATCAACAATTAATGAACATATAAAAAATATTTTTGAAGAAGAAGAGTTGGAAGAAAATAAAGTAACTAGAAAATTCGGAAATTCCGAATTTTCTTCAACTGTAACAAAGCCTACTAACTACTATAATTTAGATGTCGTAATCTCCGTAGGCTACCGCGTAAAATCCAAAAGGGGCACACAATTTCGTATTTGGGCAAACAGTGTTTTAAAAGAATATATCAAAAAAGGCTTTGCAATGGACGATGAACGCCTTAAAGGGAATGGCGGTGGAAACTATTGGAAAGAACTCTTAGACAGAATCCGCGATATTCGTTCTTCCGAAAAAGTACTTTATCGCCAGGTGCTGGACTTATATGCAACAAGTGTCGATTACAATCCCAAAAGCGACGAATCAATACAATTTTTCAAAATTGTTCAAAACAAATTGCACTATGCTGCTCACGGTCATACGGCAGCAGAAGTTATTTATGAACGGGCAGATTCTCAAAAACCATTCATGGGACTTACAAGTTTTTCCGGAGAATTACCGTCCTTAAAAGATGCAAAAATTGCAAAAAACTATCTTAAAGAAGATGAACTGAAAATCCTGAACAATCTTGTTTCCGGATATTTTGATATTGCCGAAATTAATGCTATTGAACACAAACCAATGTATATGAGCGACTATGTTGAACAACTAGATTCTGTCTTGAGTTCCGGAAAACGAAAACTTCTTAATGGCGCAGGTAGTGTGAGTCATGAAAAAGCAATGGAAAAAGCCGAAACAGAATATCGAAAATATGAAGTACAGAATCTTAGTCCAGTAGAACAGGCATATCTGGAATCGTTAAAACAAGCAGAAAAAGAGGCAAAGACACAACTTAAACCTTAACATTGATAACCGCCCCATTAACAAAACATTCTCTCCCATATTTTTTATACAATGCCAAAAGCTGACACACAGAGTGTTCCGGCACTGTTCCATAGCCTAACGCAAATATATAAAATTAAACGAAATACGGATAATATAAAAAAAGTCCGTAATAGGTTGAAATGCAAATAAAAACTATTTATAATATCAAATATGAAAGAAACATCGCTTCTCTCTACAACAAAACAAATTTTCTCAATATCGGAACTTAAGGAACAGGGGTTTTCATACTATCAGATTTCTAATCTTGTAAAACAAGGAAAACTATCTCGTCTGAATAAAACCTATTATGAAAATCTTAACTATTCGGATGATACAAATGATTTTTATTTTGTCCCGGCTTTCGTCCCTTCTGGAATTATTTGTCTTATGAGTGCGGCTGTTTATTATAATCTTACAACATATAGACCAGACTCAATAGATGTTGCAGTAACCAAAAGAAAAAAGATCTCCACACTTCCAGATTTTTTTAATCTCACTCTCCATTATTATACAGACACAAAACTATCTCTTGGTGTACAGAAAATTACAAATAATGAAAATTCTTTTTTAATTTTTGATATTGAAAAAACTGTAGCAGACATAATTTGTGCTAGAAACAAAATCGGCATAGAAGAAACAAAAGAAGTTCTCATAAACTATCTGGCCAGATCAGATAAAAAGATTAATAATCTTTATCGTTATGCAGAAAAACTTCGGTGCCTTAAAACATTAAAATCATACCTGGAGGTACTGCTGTGAATGCACAATCAATAAAAGACAGACTCAAAAATTTTGCAAGAAGTAATAATAGAATATTCCAGGAAGTTTTAACAGTATATGCCCTTGAACGAACAATTTATCGAATAAGTATTTCTGACTACAAAGAAAACTTTACTCTCAAAGGCGGTATTTTTTTATATGCCCTTTATCAAAAGAATTATCCACGCTCAACAACAGACATTGATCTTAAAGCAGAAAAAATAAGCAATGACAAAGAAGCCATAAAAAAAATTTTTAATGAGATTTTTTCTATCGACAGTGATGACGGAATTGAATATAAAATGAATTCACTTTCAATAAAATCAATTACAAAGCTCGATGAATATGAGGGTGTAAATGTAAGTATAAAAGCTCTGATTGGTAAAATGCAGGTTCCGGTTTCAATTGATATAGGTTTTGGAGATATAATAGTACCGGCTCGTATGGAAATAGATTTTCCTGTACTGCTCGATCAAGCTGTTCCTCACATTTACAGTTATTCCGTTGAATCAACATTAGCTGAAAAATTCGAAGCCATTGTTTCTCTTGGATTAGCAAATACGCGCTTCAAAGATTTTTATGATATATATGTTCTTTTAAAAAAAGAATCTGTTGATAGAGAAATTTTAAAAAAAGCTTTAATACAAACTTTTGAACATCGAAAAACCTCTTTTAATGATATAGTAATTTTCGAAGATTCCTTTGCTCAAGACGAAGAAAGAAAAAAACGCTGGGGCGCATTTACAAAAAAGAAAAAAACAATGCTAAAAGTTTCTTTTGAAGAAGTCGTTCTTTATATTCGAGCTTTCTTTGAACAAATTGTAAAAGATATCTTATAAATTCACCCACATCTTCTTTTATAATCTACTTAAAGTGGTTAAAAAAACAAGATTAAGTAGATTATAGAGGTGTTTATATGATAATTGGAACAAACATATACTTGTGATATAATTTAATTCAAAGAAGAATAATGACTAAACCAGACATTTCCAAAGATTTTACAATTGATGACATTCACAAAATCCGCGAATACAATTACGAATATACGAAAGGACTCTCTGTTGCCGAAAAATCTACATATTATAAATCAAAAGCAGAAGCATTTTTAAAGGAAGCGGGAATTACTCCAAAAACAATAGCTACAGAAATCAGAAAAGTTATGTAAATCAAATATTCCCGGTGACTCCTTAGCCTATCGCAGAAATCTATAAAACAAATTGTTCCATTTCATTATTTGTCAAAGGGCGGCCTAGTTTTTTTGATAAAAGAATTGCTTCTCTGAGCCGGTAGATTTTACCATCAGAATGTTCTGTAAATCTGGAGTCTGGCATAGCTTCGCCAAATTTCATTGCAATATCAGGTTCGGGAAGAGTAATAGTGTAAGTATCGCAAATGACAGGTTCTCGTTCTTTAAGAGAAATCATATTAAGCCACCTCTGAAAAATATTTTTTTCTTTATTTGTTTGTCTGTTTACAAGACAGTCTGTAAGGCCATCAATTTCAATATCAACTTCCACTGTTTCCTCTTAATTTTATTATAACATAAAAAAATTGAAAAGGGTAAATAAAGCATGCAAGAAGTGTCTTCGCTTGAGAAGAAACTGTACTTATTGATTTTTAAAATCATAGCCTAACGTAGTTTCTTATTAATTTATTAGTTTTGCTTCCTCTTCGGGTAACCAGATAATTTCTTTACCATACTGTTCTATTTCTTCATCATATACATGCATAAAATCAATTACTTTACCATATTCTTTAGGGAACATGCCTTCGCAGTATCTTGGGAAAGTTGAATGAGGAACAATTCCAACAAAATCATTACCATCAAAACGAGCAAGAATTTCGTTGGCATCTTCCAAATAAACAGGAAGTCCTGCGGCAGAAAGTGTAGTGTAAAAAGTTACAGCTTCTAACTGTCGATGTTTTCCACAGATTCTAAAATAATAACCATCATCGTCATGACAGACAAACAAATCAACATGAGTACTGTTTTCACCTCGAATGATTTCCCAAGGGTGCCCTCCTCCTCTAGGACCAGAATACCATTCATCCCAGGCTTCGGCATCTTCAAAATCAATGCCAGGGCCTTCATTTAAGCCACAGCCAGAACCGGTAAGTCCTTCGTCGCGTCCATCGGCATATTTCATATAGAGTTCAGGAAGAGACATATCTTTTATTTCGTAGCCAAGAGCCTTATAACCAAGCGAACAGGCTTTAAAAAAATCATTTGCAGTAAATTTCTTAATACGTGAAATCTTTGTTGTATCATTAGCTCCAGATTCTATAATATTTCTAAACACAGAAATAGTTTTTTCAGATAATCCATCTAAATCAAATTTCTTGTAATCAGGATCAAATTTCCATAAAACAGAACGCTTTATTACTCCCGTGCGGAATTTATATGGCAGATTAGTATTTACAAAATCGTTATAAGTTCCATTTTTTACCATTTCAAGAGATTCTTTTACTGCAGGAAGAATAAGATTACAAAGCGTAACGGCAGCTTCATCAGAATAGGCCGGCTTTTCTTCCTCATCCATTTGTGCACTGATAATTGTTTTATTCCCTAAAGAAACCCCGCGAAAAAAAGTCTGTCCATCCTTGTTTTTTCCATCAACAATGACAAAAGGATACCACATTTTTTCAAGCGGATAATCTTCCTGCCAGAGGTCTTCATATTCCTTATAGGTCTTTACAACATCCCATTCTTTTAAATCTTCAAAAGAATCAAAATCAGAAATATCACCACGAGGAATTAAAAGCCAGATAAACTTTGCTTCATCATTATATTCAAGAGGCGCAATCGGTTTAAGCATTTCAAAAAGTGGCTCCATTGCCTTTGCAAGAGAAGGTCTTATTCCAGAAGGATTTAAATATCCCCGATCAAAATATTTAAGAAGTCTGTCGATGTCTGGTGCCACAAGTTTATAATTAAGATTTTCCATACAAATGCCTCCAGTTTTAAGGTGAATTATAAAAACTATAATTGCAATATTAACATTTGTCATTAAAGTATTAGTTTAATGATTTTTTTGGTATTTATGGTATAATTGTCGTACATCATTCTTATAACTTGCGAATACAATTATTTCATGGTAGTATAATTTATGAATAAAAAGAATCTGACAAAAAAGCAGAAAATGTTGGCTCGTCTTAAGGAGTTTACGCTCATGGACGATGATTTCATGACACGCTTTTTTGAAAATGACAAGGACTGTACACAATTTGTACTTCAGACAATTCTTGGGAACAAGAAACTTAAAGTAATTGATACAGTCGCTCAAAAGGTTGTAAAGAGCCTGGAAGGTCGTTCTGTTAGACTTGATGTTTATGCAAAAGACAATAAAGGCAAACCTTACGATATTGAGATTCAAAGGGCAGACAAAGGTGCTGGTGCAAAGCGAGCCCGTTACAATTCGGCTTTGATGGATGCGGATATAACAATTCCTGGAGAAGATGCAAAGAAACTTCCTGAAAGTTATGTCATCTTCATTACAGAAAATGACATCTTTGGAAAAGGCTTACCGCTTTATCATATTGAACGTGTTGTAAAAGAATGCAATATACCATTTGACGATGAAAACCATATCATCTATGTTAATGGTAAATACGAAGGGAATGATCCTATTGGCGACCTTATGCATGACTTTCATTGCAAAAAGGCCGATGATATGAAGAATAAACTTCTGGCAGAAAGAGCCAGATACCTCAAGGAAGACGAAAAGGGGGTTAAACATATGTGTAGAATTATGGAAGACATGGAAAAAGAAGCAAAAGAAGAAAGAACAATTGAAATGGCCGCAAAAATTCTTGAAAGCGGTAAGATGACAGAAGAAGAACTTTCTGCAATGTTCAAACTCACTGCAAAGCAGAAACAGGCAATTAAAGAAAGGGTTGCTGTTCTGGCTTAACTTATTTGAATATTATTAACAGGGTTGGTTGAAACACCAGATCCATCTACGGCGAGGAAGTTCCTCGCCTTTTTATTTTAACCATTTTCCCCCATCTCCCCCATCTTCCGAATCTCCTCCCTATACATCTCCTTCAGCTCCGGCGGGTTCAAAATCTTCACAGCCGACCCAAAATGCAAAACCCAGTACAAGGTTTCCTGCAGCTGGTTGGACTCAAAGCTTAGGTGAACGCAGCCGTCCTTGTCCTGAAAGCATTTCTGGTTTTTGTGCCAGGTGCGCTCAAGAATGTAAGTGTTTATAGATTTATCAAAAACAAGCTCAAACTTAAACGAAGGCAGCTCGTTGTTCCAGATTCCAAAATTAGGGTCAATGTGAACCTTTTTTTCGTAATCCTTATCCGGCTCAAAATCGCCAAGCAGAACAATATCCTTCATGCGCGAAAGATTATAAGTGCTGTACTTATTGTGTTTATGACAAAAGCCCACAGCATACCAGTCGCCCTTCTGGCAGTAAACCTTATAAGGGTCAAGCGTGTGCGGAGTGTGGGTGGTACTTCTAATTGAACGATACCCGAACGAAACAGTCTTGTGCACGCGAATCGCTTCAAAAATCTTTGTAAAAACCTCGCTGTCAATAGCAGGCAGCGGATCCGAAATAAACTGAACATCATTCAAAAGCGAAGTCTGCACCTGCACCTGGTTTGGCAGCATCTGGCTGATTGTCTGATACACCTTGGTAATAGTATCTTTAAGCGGAGTGTTGTCGTACCGTTCCAAAAGCGGCAGAATTCCCGCCATGGCAACAAGCTCGCCTTCGCTAATCAGAACGTTCTTTACAAAAAAAGTTTCATCGGTATAGTAGTAGCCCTTGTGCAGCCTGTCATATTCAATAGGCGCATTATAGTAAAGCTTAAGCTCATCCAGGTCGCGTAAAATAGTCCTGCGCGAAACTTCCAGCTCCTTCATAAGCCGCTCAACGCTGGGGAAGGCAATAGACTGAATCGCCTTTTCCAGCTGCAAAAGCCTGAGCGACTTTACATGACTTTCTCTTTGTTTTTTAGGTTCACTCATAATTATATTTTATCACCAAATATTTTTTTTACAATGCCTTTTGTTGGCACTTTGACCCTTTATAATAAAACCCATAAAACGCAGATTATGGAGGACCCGTTTATGTTCGAAGTTATTATTGGTTGTACATTTGTGCTTTGGTGTGTGTTTGGCGGCATTCTGGTTAAGGTTGAAGGATAGGGCGTTCCCCTTCGTTCTGTCATTGCCGTGCTCCGACACGGCAATCCCATCACTCAGGGTCGCTACGTTCCGGGTTCCGCTACGCTCCAGCCGCTTCCCTCGCTCGTTGCACTCGCTCAGTCCAGTGGCCACTTCGTGCCCTGCACATCGCTAACGTTTAAAAGCATCAATTTTTATCATTAAAGCATTAGTTTAATGAATTTTTTTGTGTTTATGATATAATTGTCATAATTTACAGGAGGATAAAAATGAAAAACGAAATAGAAAAAATACAATATAAAGAATGGCTTTCCTCCATCAAAACTAAAATAAAATCAGCACAGATAAAAGCTAGTATAGCTGTTAATGAAGAAATGCTTGAGCTTTATTGGATTATTGGGAAAGATATTGCCGAAAAGCATTTAGATACACAGTATGGAACAAACTTTTTTGAGAACTTGAGTAAAGATCTAAAATCTGATTTTCCCGATACAGTTGGTTTTTCTTCTACAAACTTAAAGTATATGAAGCGCTTTTATCTGTTTTATAAAGAAATTCGTCACCAGCTTGGTGACGAATTTGAAAACGTCATTTTTACAATCCCATGGCGACATCATGTAGAAATATTTACTCGTTCAAAAACTGTTGAGGAAGCTTTGTTTTTTATTGGAAAAACAAAAGATAACGGATGGAGTCGTGCAATGCTCATTAATATGATGGATACAAAATTGTACGAAACAAGAGGTAATACCGTTAATAATTTTGCACTGACACTTCCCAAAACAGATAGTGAATGTGCAAAAGAAATTTTGAAAGATGAATACAAATTCGATTTTCTTACATTAAAGGAAAATTATGAAGAAAAAGATTTACATACTGCTTTAGAAAAAAATCTCATTTCGTTTTTGCTTGAACTTGGGTCTGGTTTTGCATTTGTTGGAACTCATGTACCATTTGTGGTTAATGGCGATGAATATGAGTGTGACTTACTCTTTTATCATTTAAAATTACATCGATATATTGTAGTTGAATTAAAAGTTGTTAAGTTTGAGCCAGAATTTGTAAGCAAATTAAATTTCTATTGTTCCGCAGTGAATAATCTTATAAAAGATGAAACAGATAAAGATTCCATAGGGCTTCTTATCTGTAAAGAAAAAAATGATGTCGTTGCTCAATGGACCGTAGAAAGAACAAGTGAGCCAATAGGTATTTCAACTTATAATTTACAAAATGTTCTTCCTAGTGAAAAAGAAATAGAAGAAAAGCTTTCAGATTAGTAACTCTTTGAAGTCAATAAAGGGCGTTTCACTTCGTGCCCTGCACATCGCTAACGTTTAAAACTACATTTAAAAAAATTGCGTATTTACGCAAAAATTCTAAAAGTAAATTTAAAGATCTGGCCCTTTTCTCAAATTCCTGATAAGCTGCAAGTATGACAAGTTTAGATTCTGAACAATTGTTACAAAGTTTACAGACGGGCTTTATTTCTAAAACATTTCATTCTGTAAATGAATTAGCTCCAACTCTTTTAGTAAACGATTATCATAAAGAAAAGAAAATATTATCTTCAATTGTTGAAGAACTTGAAACTTGTGAAGCTTTTGATTTTTCTGTTGCATTTATTAATCATGAAGGACTTGCTGCAATAAAACAAAAGCTAGATGAAATTGCTCAATATAGTTTAGCTCATCCAGAAAACCCAAGAAAAGGAAGAATCCTTACAACCAATTATCTTAATTTTACACAACCTTCTGCATTAAAAGAATTAATGCAATTTCCAAATATCGAAATTCGAGCTTATACAAAAGGTGGTTTTCATCCAAAAGGATACATCTTTAAGCAGAGTAATTATTATTCAATGATAATTGGAAGTGCAAATCTAACTGCCTCTGCGCTTACAATGAATCAGGAATGGAGTGTAAAATTTCTTTCTTGCACAGATGGCCAAATTGTTTCTACAGTACAAAACGAATTTGAACACGTTTGGAATGAAGCCGATGTTGTAAATGAAGAATGGCTCGAAAACTATTCTGGTAAATATGATGAAAAGAAATTAGCATTAAAGCTTGTAAGCAAACAAATAAAAGAACTTAGAAAGCAAGAAGGTGATACAAAAAAAGAAGAAGCGCAAACTCCAATCCTTCCAGTTTTTCAAGCAGAATTACAAGAAACTCAATTTGAACAATTTACAGAAGCTCCTTCCGATTTTGAATTTGAAGATGATGATGTTATAGAAATTGTTCCTAATTCAATGCAAAAAGAAGCAATGGTTGCGCTTCATAATTTAAGAGAAGAAAATCAAACCAGAGCACTTTTAATTGCAGCTACAGGAACCGGTAAAACATATCTTTCTATTTTTGATGTAAATCAAATGAAACCAAAAAAAGTTTTATATGTAGCACACCGAGATATGATTTTGGATAAAGCAGAAAAGAGCTTCAAAAATATTCTTCCAAATATAAAAACAGGCTTCTTAAAAGGAAGTACAAAAGAAATAAAAGCAGATTATCTATTTGCTTCAGTTTTTACACTAGCAAAAGAAGAAACTCTAAAATTATTTAAGAAAGATGAATTTGATTACATTATTGTTGATGAAGTTCATCATGCTGGTGCCGAAAGCTACAAAAAAGTTATTGAATATTTTGAACCAAAATTCCTTCTTGGACTTACTGCAACTCCAGAACGTACAGATGGGTTTGATATTTTCTCTATGTTTCATAATAACATTGCTTATGAAATTCGTTTACAAAAAGCAATGGAAGAAGATTTGCTTTGTCCTTTTCATTATTACGGACTTTCTGATTTAATTGTTGATGGCGAATTAATTGATGACAAAACCGACTTTAGAAGACTTGTTTGTGATGAACGAATAAAACATATAGAGCGAGCAATAAATCTTTATAGAAACTTTGAGTATCCTGTAAAAGGTTTAATCTTTTGTAGTCGTGTAGAAGAAGCAAAAGAGCTTTCTATCAAACTTAATAATGATGGCTATCATACAAAATGTTTAACAGGAGAAAATTCTGATTACGAACGAGAAGCTGTTATTCAGCAATTGGAATCTGATGAAGATCCGCTTCAATACATTATAAGTGTTGATATATTTAATGAGGGTGTTGATATTCCTTCTGTAAATCAAGTTGTAATGCTTAGACCAACACAGTCTGCAATTATTTTTGTTCAGCAGCTTGGTCGAGGTTTAAGAAAGTTAAAAGGGAAATCATATGTTTCTGTAATCGATTTTATTGGAAACTATGAAAATAACTTCTTTATTCCAATTGCTCTTTATGGAGATAATTCTTATAACAAGGATAATCTTCGAAAAGTAATGAGTACAGGTTCCGCTGGTTTGCCTGGAACTTCAACTGTTCAAATCACCGAAATAGCAAGACAAAGAATTTATCAAGCAATTAACGAGACTAATTTTACTCAATTAAAAATCTTGAAAGAAGAATACAATAAGCTTAAAATGCGCCTGGCAAGAATTCCAACTATGATGGATTTTATAAATAACGGATTTATTGATCCACATTTGTTCATAGACTATGCAGGTTCATATTATGAGTTTCTTAAAAAGATGGACAAGGATTATGTAGACATAGAATCAAAACATAGATTGTCCTTACAATTCATATCATGTGAATTTGCCCATGGTTATAGATTACATGAAGTTTTGTTATTAAAACTGTTATTATTAAATGGAACGATTAGTTTACAGAAATTTACAGAAGAACTTGCACAGCAAAAAGTAAAGTTCAATGGTAAAGTAAATCAGATTTTAAAAGTATTATCGAAAAATTATTATAGACAAGAAGATCAAAAGAAGTATGGTGAAATATCTTATGTAGAATTCAATAGCGCAACAAACGAATTTTCTAAAACAGAATATTTTAGCAATTTGCTTCAGAATCAAATTTATAAAGGACATCTTCTTGATATTTTGGATTATGCAATAAATAAAGCGAGTCTCAAAGCTAACGAAGTTGTTGGTGATGATGACTTAGTTTATTACAGAAAGTATTCACGCAAAGATGTATTTAAAATAATGAATTTTGATAAAGATCAGAATCCACAAAATGTTGGCGGTTATATTATTCAAGAAATTGATGGGCGTAAGAAATGTCCTGTGTTTGTAACATATGAGAAAAGTGAAGATATTTCTTCTTCAACAAAATATAAAGACTTTTTTATTGATAACACGCGTTTTAATTGGATGAGTAAAAACAAGAGATATCTAAATTCTCCCGATGTTGAAGCAATTGTTAATCAAGCAACAAACAATATTCAAATTGAGCTTTTTATTAAAAAAGATGATAATGAAGGTACAGATTTTTATTATATTGGTAAAATGAAAACCGATGCAGATTCAAAAGAGCAAACACAAATTCCTAATGAAAAAGGACAAATGCTCCCTGTAGTTAATTTGAAGTTTGATATTGAACCTGCTGTCCCACATAATTTATATACTTATTTAGAGGCATAAAATGAAACAAGTAACAGTTAGCGGTGCAGTAATACTAAGAACAAACCCAGATACAAATAAAAAAGAAATCTTCGCAACCCAGCGCGGATATGGTGACTATAAAGACGGTTGGGAAATCCCTGGCGGAAAGCTAGAACCAGGAGAAACTCCAGAGCAGTGTATCGAACGCGAAATAAGAGAAGAACTTGCAACAGAAGTAAAAGCAGAAAAAATCCTTGGGGTAGTGGACTACGATTATCCAAACTTTCATTTGACCATGCATTGTATTTTATGCACTATTGTTTCAGGTGAACTTAAACTTCTTGAACACGAAGCTGCTAAATGGGTAACAAAAGAAACCTTGCGTTCAGTTGATTGGTTGCCTGCGGACCAGTTGATTTTGGATAAGATTGAAGAGATTCTATAAAAAGGGTAAGCCACTATTCTAAAATGTATATTCATAATAAAATTATTTTCTAGAATATTTAATATTTCAATGATACAATTATACTAATTGCAGAAGAGGTGATATATGAATTTCAAAGATCAAATTTTAGAAGATATAAAGGAATACCAGAAAGATTGGAATAGTCAATATTCGTTCAGTGCCTAAACACCCCAAATTTATTTAAGCAGCAGTCTTTACAGATGCTGTCTTTTCCCTGTATGCCACTGGAGGTAGCCCGCCCGGATTTACAGTCGTGACTCGCTTTGTGTTATA
>JAFZWX010000111.1 GCA_017617145.1 Treponema sp.
AAAGGTAGAGGGGTAGGACGTTATGATGATAAATAGTGTAAACAATGTTTCTCAATTGAACAATGTTCAGAACATCCGCAAGACAGAGAACTCTGCTAAGGTAAACAGCGAAACAGATTCAATTTCTGTTTCAAAAGAAGCCGTAGAAATGGCCGAAGCTTATTACCTTGACAAGGTTGCTTCTGAAACTCCTGATGTAAGGGCTGACCGCATTGCAGAAGTAAAAGCTAAAATTAAGGATCCATCTTATTTGAGCGATGCTGTAATCATGTCAACTGCCGAAAAATTTATGACAAGTATTGGTCTTTAATTTTCTTGTTGAATTATTCAGCCACTGAATTGTAATGAAAAGGTTGTTCGAATAGACGGGCAACCTTTTATTTTTTTTAAAAACAGAGTATAATATAAAAATCAAAGGAGAAAGTGGAGTTTAAAAATGCAGGATTTTATTTTTAGAATATCACCTAATATTGTTCTTGGTTCATATACTGTAAGTCGTCTTGGAATTCAGGCTTTGGAATGGGGTTCACGCTACATGGTTATTATGGACCCAATCCTGAACGAAGTAAAAATGCAGGAAAAAATCATTTCGGCTTTAAATGACCGCAAGCTAGATCACTTTGTTTTCAGTGAAATTACAGAAGGTACTGCCACAAAGACAATCCAAAGAGCTCTTGCTCTTGCAAAAGAAAGCCATGTTCATGGAATTATTGCCGTTGGTGGTGCTAAAGCTCTTAATATAGGACGCTGTGTTGCCGCTCTTTATAATGAAGTTCACGATTTTTATACTTTTGTAGACGGTGCGCTTCCTACAACTTCGGCAATTCCTTGTATTTGTGTGCCAACAACGTTCCGTACACCTTTTGTTTTTACAAATGAAATTCCTGTTACCGATTCTCGAAATCACCAGCTTAAGCTTATGAAGGTTCAGAGTAATCTTACAAAGTTAGTTGTAATTGATCCAAATCTTATGCTTACTCTTACCGATAATCAAAAATCTTCACTTTCTATGGAAGTTTTGAGCATGGGTATTGAAGCATATCTTTCGCAAAAAGCAAACTTCTTTAGCGATATGTTTGTAGAAAAAGGTCTTGAACTTCTTTCTTATGCTTTGGACGGATCTCCTTCGCTTGATATTACTACTCCGGAAGAAATTCTTCTTGCACAGGCTGGTGTAATGGTTTCTATTGCAAGTTCATCAAGTTCGCTTGGACTTTGTTCGTTGCTTGGACTTACAATTAATTCGCGCTATAAGATAGATAAATCGCTTGTTGCTTCTATTTTGCTTGCATATTCTGTAGAAGATGCTGCTAAATTTAAGGCTGCACGTCTTGAAAAGCTTGCACACATTATGCGCATTGTTCCGGAAGATACAACTGGTGAAGCTGCAATTCAGATGTTTGTAGATTATATCCGCCAGAAAATTGCTAAATTTAATCTTCCTGCACGTCTTAAGGATTTGTCGCTTTCTATAGAACAACTTTCTCTTGCTGTTGAAGATGTTCGCCCTATTGATATTGTAAATAATCTTCCTCGCAGCATGACAACAGATGATATCTTTGATTTTGTAAAGAACGCATATTAGACGGGTGACCCAAAAGCAATCATGATTGAACCAGGCAAACTTTTTCAGCTCGCAGGTGGACAAAAGCGTCGCAAGTTAGCACTAACTTTTGGTGCACTTGAACGCGATATTCTTGGAATTGCCGAAAAAGGCACAGAATACTCTTTTACAAATATTCCCCGTTCTGAATACATTAAAGAAATTACTCGTATTTTATTAAAAGACCCAAAAATTACACCAGAGGCCACTGCAGAGTTGGAAAGTTTGCTTGCCGCCGATCCAATTGATGAGCTTCGCCTTTGTAATTGTGCGAGAAATCACCTTTTAGCAATAATCGGGACATTCCCTGCCGAGTGGGATTTAGTTATTGCTCCACACCCAAGTCTTACAAACGACGACGGAACAGTAAAACAACGCGATTTTTTCCCTGGAGTTGCGGTTTATGCAGAAGATATTCGTTCGCCGTTTAATATGGGTTCAATTTTCAGAACAGCAGAAGCAATGGGAGCCGAAAAGGTTTATATTTCGCCTTGTTGTGTTGACCCTGAGCAGCCGCGTGCAGTCCGTAGCGGTATGGGTTGTATAGAAACAATGGGTTATGAGCGTCTGGCGCTGGATGAGCTTCCTGCCGATGTACCGGTTTTTGCGCTGGAAACTGGCGGTACAGACATAAATGAATTTGAGTTCCCAAAACAGGGAATCTGCATAATTGGTTCTGAAGAACTTGGTGTAAGCCCGGAAGCATTAAAAAGAGCGACGTATGGACGTGTAAGCATTCCTATGAAAGGTCTAAAGGCTTCGCTTAATGTTGGTGTTGCGTTTGGAATATTAATGCAAAAGTGGGTTGAGGCTCTTTAACATAAAATCCAGCTGCCCTTTGGTGTGAATCTGGAAATAGTCCAGAACATCTTTATTAATCTGATAAAATTCTACTTTTCCCTGTTCGTAATACTGCAAAATATCGGCAAGATAAACAACAAAGACTATTTGTTTTATTTCTTCCGGAGCATACGACGGATTATTATGATAACGAATAATCTGTGCAATGGTTTCTGGTAATCCCCATTTTTGAGCAAGCTTGTAGCAGCCGCGACTATGACCAAAATCCTTTAAGAAAAGCTGGTAAAGAGTTCCTGTATTATCTAAAGAATCTGCCAGTTTTTGTACTGTTTGTTTCTGCTCGTCTGTGGCAACTTCGAGCAGCAGGCATTCTATATCATGAAAAAGTGCGCTTACATAAATTTCTTCTAAATCAAACTTAAATTCCGGTGTATTTTTTGCAATGTTGAAGGCATAAAGAGCAACATCTGATTCATGCTTCCAGAAATTACGGATATCATCGGCTTTTTTTATGATACGAATAGCAGGATTATCTTTGGAAAGAAGAGCCAGAACATTATCGCGACCAAGAATTTCAAAGGCGCAGGTAATTTTGGAACAGCTGTGTCCTTTTGCAGCAACATCTTTTAATAAGACAGAGGCTAAAGTAACATCTTTTGAAATGGCTTCTATAAGTGCATTATCATCTGAATGTTCTGCTGCCTCTGCAAAACTCGAAAGTACTTCTTCAAAAACAGGAATTGTATTAAGGTTTCCAACAAATTCTTCGTAAAGAGAATCCATTTGATTGTTAATTTCCTGATTAAGAGGTAGAAGCATTTGTGTTATTGTTTCAGTTTCGTTTGTAAATACCTTGTAATTATTTCTTGAAAGCCCGATTTTTCGCAGCATAAGAATAATAATGATAATTCCAAGGCCAGCTCCTTCTGTCTGGTCTACCATGAGCGATACAACCTGATGCGGTTCTTCGTATTTTTCGGCAACACGCAGTTTTTCAAGAATTCGCTTTTTTTCAAATTTGGTCAATATAGAATTATTACGGATTTCTATTTTGATTCCTTCATCATTGAGCTGCAATATTAATTTTATATATAATCCAGCCTCTTTTTGCAGTTCAAGATAATGCATGATATTTGACAGCGTATCTTCTTTAAAAGAAACCATTCCCTGGTGATAATCCATCTCATTATTAATATCAAGCTTTTGTTCTTTAAAATAAATGCGCTTAGTATTTGCTTTTTTTGCGTTTGTAAGAAGTTCGCTAAGACAAAAAACAAGATTATCGGTCATATGTTCCTGATGGCATTGAATTAAAAAATACATCAGAATTTCTTGTATATAACGCTCTTTTTCTCTTGGAAGTGTATATGACATAACTTCCAAAGGAGTGTGCAGTTGTACGGCGAGACGAATTTTTTCTTTATCTTGTTCCGTTAAGAACTTGCTGGAAAAATCCATATTATTCTATTTTATTGTAGAATTTGTTAAATGTAAAACTTTTTTTCTTAATATTTTTTAATGTAAAAAAGTTTTTGTAAAAAGTTATTTTTTCCAGTAGCTTGGCATAAAGAAAATAACCATTGTATATAGTTCCAGACGGCCTGCAAGCATGGCAAAACAATACCACAGCTTTACAAAAACAGGCAGGGCACCGTAGTTTGCAGTAGGACCAAGAAGTCCAAATGCAGGACCAACGTTGCCTACCATAGAGAGAGCGCCTGTGACCGAACTTAAAACGTCAAGCTTTCCAAGGCAACCTATAAAAAAAGTGATTGCAATTATAACAAAGTACAAAAACATAAAGCTTGTAACGCTCAAAACAATATCTTTGCTGCTGACCTTGCCGTTTAAGCGAATTGTAAAGATTCCGTGAGGGTGGAGCATGCGTTTTGTTTCGTTATTAAGCTGTTTTGCAAGAACAACCCAGCGCACAACCTTAATTCCACCGCTTGTAGAGCCCGAACAGCCGCCTACAAAGAACAGCATGAACAGGAAAAATTGTGCAATAACCGGCCATTGAAGGTAATCGGCAGTGCCAAAACCGGTTGTTGTCATTATAGAAACAGCCTGGAACGAAGAATAACGCAGGCTTGTACCGAAGTTCCCGTAATATGGGATTACAGAAATGGTAATTCCTACCAGCGAAACCAGAAGAATGCCTATATATGCCTTAAATTCCGCGTTACTGAAGATATCTTTGGCTTTTCCCTGGAATATATAAACAAAAAGACTGAAGTTTATACCCGCAAGGAACATAAATACGGTAATGATTATTTCTATAGCCAGCGAATTGTAGGTGCCGATAGATGCGTTTCTTGTAGAAAATCCGCCGGTACCAAGAGTTGCAAAGGCATGAGAAAGTGCGTCTACAAAATCCATGCCGGCAAGCTTAAGGGCAATTGTTTCTGCAACTGTGAAACCTGCATAAATTCCCCACAAAATCTTTGCTGTTGTTGTAATCCTGGCTGTTACCTTGCCTTTTTCGGGGCCGGTTGTTTCTGCTTTAATAAGCTGAAAGCCTCCAACACCAAGAAGCGGCAGTAAAGCAACTGTAAGAGTAACAATTCCCATACCGCCAATCCAGTGGGTAAGACATCGGAGCATATTAATTGAACGCGGAAGGTTTTCAACTTCACTTAAAATTGTTGCACCTGTTGTGGTAAAACCGCTTACGCTTTCAAAAAGGGCATCGGCATAGTTATTAAAATATCCGCTTAAAGCAAGAGGCACAGAGCCCATAACAGACATTACAACCCACGACATGGCAACAATTACAAAAGTCTGCTTTATAGACATAGAAACTTTGGTTTTTCGTGTAAAAAAGTTTACTGCTGCACAAAAAACAAAGCTCACAGCCATTGGAATTACAAAAGGGAGAATCATTTCTGCTTCGTGGCAGCCAAGCGCAACACCTAAAGGGACTGCAAAAAGTGCACCAACAAGCGCCAGAAGAATTGAACTGATTTTTAGAAACGATAAAATAAACATAAAATCACGCTTTCTCCGTGTTACTGCTTTCCGGCAAAATAAGACAGAATCTTTTTGCTGTTTTCGGCTTTTGTAATAAGAACTACGTGGTCGCCTGCTGCAAACTGAGTGTCACCACCAGGAATTGCATACTGCTGCTGGCCAAGCTTTCTGCCCAAAAGTACAAGGAAAGAACCAGGATCTGCAATTTCGCGTAAAGGTTTTCCGCTGACTTTTGAGCTTGAAGTAATTTCGCATTCTACAATTTCAAGCTCGCCTGTTGTTACGGTATGTATTTCTTTTACAGATTTTCCACGCAGATGGCTCATAATTGAGTCTACTACACTGTCGCGAAGAGGTATGGCAACATCTACACCCAAGTGTTTTTCGCTGATTTCTACAAAATCGTGGCTGCGAACAAGGCCAACGGACTGTCCAACACCAAGAGATTCCAGATAAGCCGCAAGAATCATATTCAGTTCATGATTATGTGTAGCACAAATTGCAAGGTCAAAAGATGTAAGGCCTTCTTCACGAAGCATGTTTTCGTCAGAAGCGTCGGCACAAAGAACGCGTGCATCCGGGAAACGTTCTGCAGCTGCTTTTGCAAGGGCGTCATCGCTGTCTATAATCACAAATTCCTGTGAATGACGTGCCTTTGCACCACTGAACAATCTTGCAAAACCGGTTGCTCGTTTTTGAATAAGCTTTTCGGCAATAATTGTTCCAATTCGGCCGGCGCCAATTAAAACAACCTTTTTAAGTTCCTTTTGAATAGAACCACAAAGCTCAAGCACGGCATTTATGTCATCTTTGTCTACTAATACGCCCAGAGTGTCACCAGCGTTTATAATAGTATCGCCGGTTGGAAGCGAAGTGATACCGTTTTGCTCAACGTAACTTACAAGGAAGCGTACGTCTGTTTTAGAACGAACTTCCTTAAGTGTAATTCCGTCAAAAACACTGTCTTTATTTACAAGGATTTTTGCAATTTCAAGGCCCGAATTGTCAAAGGTAATAACGTTTCCAACAGCACCGTTTTCAACAGCCTGAACAATAGCGTCTGCTGCTTCAACATCCGGGTGAATCATATAGTTTATTCCGTAAAGAGGTCGATGTTTACCGCCAAATTCTCCGGAATGCTTTTTTTCGGCTTTAGTTGTATTTACATAGTAGGCATAGTTTCGGACACGCGCAATTTTTAAAACATCAGGGTAAACCGCATCTACAAGCGAGCAGGTTATCATATTAACTTCGTCTGATGAGGTTACGCAAACAAGAGCATCGGCTTTGGCAATACCAACTTCTTCAAGAGTTTCAAGATTGTTTCCGTCGGCACACACAACAGTACAGTCAAGAATATTCTGTGCATGACGGATAGTGTGTTCGTCGTTGTCTACAATAGCAACTTCGTTTTTTTCGTTTATAAGGAGCTTAGCCAGCTGAACACCAGTAAAGCCCGCACCTACGATTACTATTTTCATAGGAATATTATAGCACAAAATGGGGAATAGGGAATAGTAAATAGGGAATAGTAAATAGTGGAGGGCGGAGCCCCGCCCTACGCCTCAAAGCAAAGCTTTTCGGCTACCCCACCCAGCGGGCTCAAATGCCGCCCGCAACGCCTGCTTGTTTATTCTTCTGTTGCTGCTTCTTCAGAAAGCTTTGACTTTCTTTTTGAAGATACAAACAGTCCTACATAAACTGCAACACAGATAATAGTTGCTGCAACGGCTTCCAGAGCTGCCTGTGGGGCTAAAACGCCTATTACTGCAAAATATCCCATTCCGCCCATGCCTTCGCGTGTTGCAGCGCCCTGGAAAAGGTAAAGACTGCCAATTACAAGCAGGGTGTGGCAAACTGTCGAAAGGAATGCTGTGATTCCTGCGATTACGGTTTTTGGAAGCTTTGGAATTTTATTAAATGCAACCCACAAACCCCAGGCAATAAGGCCAACAAGCATACGTGGGAGTACAGAAACAAGCGGATTTACAAAAAGAGGGTCGAGAACACCACTTGGGCTCATTGCAGCCTGAATAAGAGACATGATGCCAAAAACAGCACCGGTAAAAAGAGCAGAAGGAAGTCCAATAAGACATGCAGCCAGAATAATAGGTACATGAAGAATTGTAATAGAAGCAGCAGGTCCAATTGGAATAAGACCAAGCTTTGTAATTCCAAGAACTATAATAAGAGCGCTGAATGCAGCAGTAAGTACAAGTTTACGAGTGAAAGAAACATTTTTTTCCATAAAGGGACTCCTTTAATGGGGCCCTTCGACAGGCTCAGGAACCCCAGTTTGACAAATTTAATAATTTTGTCTATTTAACCGATATGGGGCAGGATTGTCAATAAGAAGAATTAATTTAGACGGAAATTTGCCGACGGCGCACAAACTTCCTTTTCGTCCTGTTTGTGCGCTGGCGGCAAATTTTCGGCTCTTATGAATTTTTATCCAATCAACGGCTTCTGCTTCTTGCTAACCGGCTCACAAGTAAGATCTACTCCAAGCTTCTTGAAAATCTTTCTGTCAACTTCACTTAGCATAACTGTTGTGTGCACCTGACATCCGCGAAGATTTGGCAGCTGGTCTATAGCAAGGCGACAGTTTTCGTCGTCTTTTGAAAGCATGGCAAGAGCAACAAGGACTTCGTCTGTGTGAAGGCGAGGGTTGTTTCCGCTAAGGTAGGTCACCTTCATTTTCTGAATAGGTTCAATCATTTCTTTTGGAATGAGCTTAAGCTTGTGATCAAGGCCTGCCAGATGCTTTGTTGCATTCAAAATAAGCGCGGCACTTGTTCCAAGCAATTCTGTTGTTTCAGATGTAATGATTGTTCCGTCTGCAAGTTCAATAGCAGCACATATAGATTTAGATTTGGCAGCTCGTTCCTTTGCGGCAACAGTACAGCGGCGTTCGTCTGTAGAAATCTTTTCCTGCTGCATCAAAAGTTCAATCTTGTTAATTTCTTCTTCGGTGGCGTTTCCGTCCATGTAGCGGTTGAGTGTTGCATAATAGCGGCGGATTATTTCCTGACGGCTTGCTTCCCGGCATACTTCATCATCAATAATACAATAACCTGCCATATTAACACCCATGTCTGTTGGTGATTTATATGGGTTTTCTCCATAAATACCCTTGAAAATTGCATCAAGAACAGGGAAAATTTCTATATCGCGGTTGTAATTTACAGTTGTTTTTCCGTAGGCTTCAAGGTGCCATGGGTCAATCATGTTTACGTCGTTAAGGTCTGCAGTTGCAGCTTCGTATGCAAGATTTACAGGATGTTTAAGCGGTAGATTCCAGATAGGGAAGGTTTCGAACTTGGCGTATCCGGCTTTAATTCCACGTTTGTTTTCGTGATAAAGCTGGCTCAAACAAGTAGCCATTTTTCCGCTTCCAGGTCCAGGCGCTGTAATAACAACAAGAGGTCGCGAAGTTTCAATATAATCATTTTTTCCGTAACCTTCATCGCTGTCTATAAGGGCAACATTTGAAGGATATCCAGGGATTGTGTAATGATAATATGATTTAATGCCCATTTTTTTGAGCTTAGAACGGAAAAGTTTGGCAGCTTCCTGACCTGTGTAGTGGGTAATGACAACGCTTCCAACCATTAATCCTCGGTTCTGGAATTCATCACGCAGACGAAGAACATCCTTATCGTAAGTAATTCCAAGATCACTACGGATTTTATTTTTTTCAATATCTACAGCGCTGATTACAATGACGATTTCTGCTACATCTGCAAGCTGCATGAGCATTTTGAGCTTACTGTCTGGCTGGAATCCCGGAAGAACGCGTGATGCATGATAATCATCAAACAGCTTTCCACCAAATTCAAGATAAAGCTTATCACCAAATTTGGCGATACGTTCCTTAATGTGTTCAGATTGAATCTTTAAATACTTTTCATTGTCAAAACCGTTTTTCATACGGTATTAAATTATAACATAACATGGAAAATTCTACAACAAAGTTTTAATCACAACTATCACAACTACCACAACTACCACAACTACTACTACATCACAGGAGTAAAACAACAAAATTATTATAAATAATCAAACTATCGACTTTTACTATAGAATAGTATATAATTGGAATGCTATTTTTTTTCAAAGAATAAGGAGTTGTTATGCCACAGAGCGGTAAATCCGTGTTTTCTGCTGATCTTCTTAAGTTTATAGAAGACTGGAAAGATAAACCGGGAAATCTCATCATGATATTGCACCGTGTTCAGGAAGAACAGGGGTATATTTCTAACGAAGCAGCCAT
>JAFZWX010000112.1 GCA_017617145.1 Treponema sp.
AGATTTTTCCGGCGGTGAAAGTCAGAAGGTTGCAATTTCGCGTGCCTTCTACAAAAACGCAGACATTCTCATAATGGACGAGCCTTCGAGCGCGCTTGACCCGATTGCAGAATACGAACTCAACAAGGCAATGCAGACAGCCGCAAAAGGCAAAACAGTTTTCTATATTTCTCACCGTCTTTCTACAACGCGCGACGCAGACCGCATCATCATGCTTGAAGAGGGACGAATTATAGAAGAAGGAACCCACAAGCAGCTGCTAGCCAGAAATGGTAAATACGCCGAAATGTGGAACGCCCAGGCCGGAAAGTACAACTAATTTTCACTTTTTTCAAAAATTTTCATTTTTTTTCTCTAAAAACTTCCTCTTTTGAAAAAATTTTCTAATTACTAAGTATAGAAAATTTTTCAAAAGGGGGACTTATGTCTAAACAATTCAAGTACCTGCTCTTGCTATTTGAAATTGCAACGGCAGTTTTTCTCGCGGGTTGTCCCATGCAGTTTTGGGATATCAGCTCGCCGCCTTATGCAATCACAAAACCAATTTACAAAATTGCGGGCCCGGATGATGTGTGTACGCTCGGCGGGGTATTCTTTGATTTTTACAACAAATCAGAAAAAGAAATTGTGTTTATTCAGGCATGTATGAATGTTTTTGATAAGAAAACAAGCGAACCTGCTTTTGAGGGTTCTGTGGGATTCTTATCTGGGGCACCATGCATTTTAAAAAGCCGCGAAAAGAAAAATCTTTGCATTCCATTGGATGATTATTTATGCCAGATGGAAAATCAATCTTTTGTTGTAGATAACTTTTTCATAACCAGAATTGAATACGCTGACGGGACATTCTGGCAGGACACGATTGGAGTCTATTCAAGTTCATATAAGGAGGAAGCGTAAATGAAAATGAAGTACCGATTACTCTTGGTATTTAGCGTTTTAGCATTACTTGCACTTTTGGAATGTATAATCAATTGCAGCTGCGAATTAGAAACATATCAGATTCCACAAAGAGCAACAATACTTGATAACACGAAATATGAAACGCTAGAAACATTTGTTGAAGAGCACACCCAAGATAAAGAAATTGTCGAAACAGAAAACACAAACCAGGAAAAGCAAATTGTTGAAGAAGAACTGATTTCTGAACCCGAACAGATTGATGAGATAGACCAAACTGTTGAAACTGAACAAATTGCTGAGACCGAACAAACCGTTGAAACTGAGCAGATTGTTGAACCGGAAACGACTGACGAATCAGAACAGACTGATGAGACGGAACAAACCATTGAAACTGAACAAATTGCTGAGACAGAACAAACTGTTGAAACTGAGCAGATTGTTGAACCAGCAACTACTGACGAATCAGAACAGACTGATGAGATAGAACAGACTGTCGAAACCGAACAGATTACTGAGACAGAACAAACTATTGAAAATGAGCAGACTGTTGAATCAGAAACGATTGTCGAAACTGAACAAAATGGCGAATTAGAACAGACTGACAAAACAGAGCAGATTACTGATACTGAACAAATTGTTGAAGCAGAAACGACTGATAAAACTGAACAAAATGCAGAACCAGAACAGACTGATGTGACCGAACAGTCTGTCGAAACCGAACAGATTACTGAGACCGAACAGATTGTAGAAACAGAGGAAATTCCAGAAACCGAACAAACTGTCGAATCAGAAGAAACAACAGAAACAGAGCAAACTGACGAACCCGAACAAATTACTGAAATAGAACAACCAGTTGAATCAGAAACAACAGACGAAACGGAGCAGCCTGCTGATACTGAACAAACTGTTGAACAAGAAGAAACTACTGAACCAGAACCTCCTCTAAAAGCGCTTACGCTTCTTGTTTATATGGCTGCTGATAATGAACTTGAAAGCTATGCATTAACTAATCTTAAACAAATGGAATGGGCAAACTACGAAAACATGAACGTACTTGTTTTGCTCGACCGTTCCGAAGATTACGATAAAACAAATGGTAACTGGACAGACACAAGACTTTTTGAAGTAGCTCACGATGAAAACAAACGCTCATATATTATTTCTCAAAAAATCGAATGTGAACCACTCGGCCTTTCTAAGACTTCACCAACTGAACTTGATATGGGTGATTACAATGTTCTTAAAACCTTCATTGAATTTGCAAGAACAAATTATACAGCCGAAAAATATGCGTTAATTATTTGGGGACATGGAACCGGCTGGCGATACAGCAACATCGAAAACCCATCATCACGAGCAGTGGCAATAGATGATAACACCAATTCTTACATATGCATAAAGGATCTTGGTACTGCACTAAAAAATCAGGAGCTTTCCGTTATTGGCTTTGACTGTTGTTTTGGCAGTGTATTTGAAAATCTATATGAACTTAAAAACTGCGCTCAATATATTGCTGCATGTCCCGGCCTTTCACCTTCAGTTGGTTGGAATTATAACTTTCTGCTTCAAACCCTTTCAGCATCAGATTTCTCTGCAGAAGAAATCGCAAGCGCAATGAAACAAAGTACAAAAGCACAAATTACAATCACAAAAACTTCAGAGATTAGTAAAATCATGAATGCACTTGAAAACTTTTCAAAAGTACTTTCAACAAGCATTACAAATGAAGAAACTCGTAAGACAGTTCTTACTTCACTTATAAACACAAAATCATACAGCAACACACAATATCCTTGTGACATATTCATTGACATAAATGCAATGGCACAGCTTTATACAAACTGTACAAACGAACAATTAAAACTTGCAAGCGAAAACCTTGCAAATGCAACCGATTCTTTGCAAATAGGACTACATCTAATTGAAATAACAAGTTCCGGAGTTCTTGCCTCATCACATTCACAGAATTATAGAAAAAACACTTCTAATACCTCGCAGTGCGCTTTTATAAAAGAAAGCATCTGGTGGGTTCCAACAATAAGCGGTTACTCAGGAAGTCTTTTAGACAAATTATTTTACAGAAAATTTTAAAAATCAAAGGGAGGAAAATTTATGAAAAAACGAATTATTTTTTTATTGATATTTTTTTCTGTTATGCAAAATTTTATTTTTGCATATAACGAGAATAGTCAGGGTTATCCGTCTTCATATGACCCAAGTCTGTATAATAACAATTCGGGCAATTCAAATGATTCTAATTCAAACTCCAATAGCAACAGTAACTCCAGTAGTTCCAGCAGCTCCAACGATTCCACAAACAGTTCAAGCAGTTCAAGTTCTCCAAATACATCCTCAGACAATTCCAACAATTCAAATAATAATGAGGAAGCCGAAAGAGAAGCATTTGAAAGAAAAAATGCAAAATTATTATCGCAAGCCCAGGAACTTGAAACACAGTTAAATGAACAGGAGGAATCGAATAACGATGAAACCCTGCCGCCGGGAACAACAGAAAGCATTGATGTTAAAACCCGTAAATTAAATGAAAGAATATCTTTCCTGCAGGAAGAATCAAGCAGATATAAACAAACCTCAATCACAAAGAAAGAGGAAAATATTGAAGATTCGCAAAATATGCTTAACACCGAAAACTCAAAACTCGATGGAGATCCTGTAAGACTCACGCAAGGAAATTATGAGCAGGAAGAAACAGACATTTCCACAGGCACTAATCTGATTTTTGAAATTAGAAGAAAGTATTCTTCGGCAAGTAAAATTCTTTCGAGCTTTGGATTTGGCTGGAGTACAAACATTGATGAAAGAATAATGTTGGGAATAGATTCTTCTACAAACAACATTGAACAATCATATATCGATTGTATTGAAGAAATAGAAAACATTATAAAAGCTATCAGAACGCATATTTATAATACCTATGAGGTTTCGAGTATTGAAAATGCTTCAACTGAATTATCTGAAAGAATTGCACAGAATGTTTCGAATCTTAATGAGGTAAAAAAAACTCTTAATGACTTGAAAGCGCTAAAAATTTCAGCAGAGTTTTATCCTGCTAAAAATACGATTGAAACTATAGAAGAACGAGCAGAGCAGCTTCAAAACGCAATAGAACAAAAACTTCAAAAACTTGAAGAACTTAATAATAACCTTATTGCAGATTTAGCGTTTCTGAATACTTTTCTGAAGCAATACGAAATTGAAAATAATGAACTTTCTGAGTTTAGAAAAAGTAATTCCAAAACTGCAACACGAAAAGGACTAAACAAATATACAAGGTTTTCATACACGCCCAGCTGCTGTGTAGAAACTGGAACTGATACTCTGACACTCATAGATGAAAACGGATATCCTCATCTTCTTTATGAAACTGCAGACGAAAGCGGAATATGGAAAAACAATTCTGAAAGAAAAATCATTGAATGCATTAAAACTGATACAGGCTACAAAATCTTATACACTGATGGAATTGAAAAACAATTCGACACATACGGTCTTTTAATAAAAATTACAGATCGTAACAACAACTATATAATCATCAATCGAAACGGTGAAGAAAAAATCAGCAGCATTCAAACTTCCTCTGGTGAAAACTATTCTTTCACTTACGAAGGAGCCCTAATTTCAAATATCAAAAATAACCGCGATGCAACAGAAAGCATAAGTTATTTTTATAATAAGGATAAGCTTCTGTATAAGGTCTGTGATACAGATGGTGATATTATCACAATGGAATACGACTCGAACAAACGAATGATTGCTGTAAATAAATGTGATGGAAGTAATGTAAAAATAACTTATGGTCAGACAACCTATGATGGAAAAGCCCTTACGACAGAAACAACAGATGAAGAAAACAATTGTGAATCCTTTATTTATGATATCAAGGAACGAAAAACGATTTACAAAAATCATGATGACGACCAGACCATATACTATTACGATCAAAACCATAGAATAATTCGTGAAATTCAACCAGATGGAACTGTTATAATTAATGAATATGATGACGCCGGTAATCTTACAAAAACAACAGAAAACGGCAATACAACCTGTTATCAGTATGATTCACTTGGAAACAAAGAGCGTGTTGAATACAGTGACGGATCTTATGAAACATATTCATATGATACATATAATCTGCTAACCAGTTATCGGGATAGAGATGGTACTATCTATGAGTATAATCGTGATAAGAACGGGAACCTTATTGAATACACCTGCGGAGGGAAACTTGTTTATAAACAAACCTTCAACAACAAAGGATATGTTACAAGAAAAATAGTTTATGGCGGAAATAATATTACAACTGATTATGAATATGACAATTTTGGAAATCTTAGCTCCGAAACAACTGGAGGCACAAAAATTGCCTATGAATATGATAATCGAAATCGGCTAAAAAAAATTACTAAAACAAAACAAGTCTTATGCACAATAAATTATGACGGTAAAAAAACAATACGAAATGATTACAATGGACTCGAAACAACCTACACCAAAAATGGAAGAAAAGATTTAATTCAAATAACTCAAAAAGATACTATTACTGGAACCATTCATCAAACACGAATAGAATATGATAAACGACACCTGCCAATTCGCGTATTTACTGGTGACGCTGAAAATGAACAGCTGACATCGGCCTATGTATACACAAAAGAAGGAAAAATAAAAGCACAAATTACAATAAAAGATGATGAAAGCGTTATCAGACTTTATGATTATAACAAGGGTCAGATAAGTAAAATCACGCAATTTATGGCAGGGGTTATAGAAGAACCAATAACAGAGCAATCGTTAAATTCTCTATTTGAAAGCAAATCAAATGATTTTTACTCATATCAGTTTTCTTATGAAATTAAAGCAAAAAACGAAACTCTCATAACAAGAACCGATAGAAATGGGAACACTGCTCTATTTGAATATGATGCCTGGGGAAATTTAAAAAGTCATACAGACGAAAATGGAGAAATCACAAATAATATCTGGACTAATGCTGGTCGTCTAAAAAAAGAACAATCTATTTACGGTGGTTTTTATGAATATAATTATGATGCTTATGGAAATCTGATTTCAGCAGGTGAAGAAAACAGTTCCACTTTAAATGCAACTTACAATGCAGATGGTTCCATCAAAACGCTTACAGATAGATATGGAAATAAAACAGTTTACAGTTATGATACAAAAGGTCGCCTCATTAATGAAAAAAACAATTCAAGGAGCATCTGGTACGATTATGACAATCTTGATCGTCTTACAATACAACTGGTTGGAAATACACGCAATAAAACAACAGCCATTTATTTCTCTTCATACAGTTATTCTCAAAACGACAGAACCATTACAATTACTAAAGCAGACAAATATAGAACAAAATATGGATATGATGCTTTTGGAAATATAATTTCTGTGACTGATGCAAATAATAATAAAACACTGTATGAATATGATTACTTGAATAATCTTATTGCCGCCTATGACAGCTACGGAAACAAAACCTCTTATGAGTACAATGTGTTCGGCTTAATAAAATCTGTTACTCTACCCGATGGAGCTAAAACAGAATATGAATACAATGCTTCAGGTGAAGTCATAAAAATTACAGATGAATGTGGAATTTTATACAAAGCAACATATGACACAACAGGCAGATTACAAACGGAACAATCTCGTGCAGAAGCTGAAAAACAATATGAATATGATAAAGCAGGGCGCATTACAAAAATCAGTTATGGTGAAAATACACTAGAGCAATATTCATATACCGAAAACAACAGAAGTATATCAGTAAAAGATGCAGACAATAATGCATATTATTATAACTATGATAAATTCGGTCGCCTTATAAACGAACAGAACAGACTTGGTCTGACTCAAACCTACTCTTATGATGCAGAAGGCAATCTTAACCAGCAGACAAATTTTGATGGTACAACGACAAAAATCATATATTCCAATGACAGAACCAAACTTGAAATCCGCTATCCGGATGGAACTAAAAACTATTTTGTGTATGACGCAATTGGAAACATAATCGAAGCTAAAAATGAAAATGGAAGAACTATCTATGAGTATGATAAAGGCGGTTATCTTATTTATCAAAAAGATGTAACTTCCGGGGAAGAAATCAGATTTGAATATGACAATGCAGGAAACAGGATTCATTTATACAGTTCAAACAAAGAAACAGTTTATACTTATGGTGCAAATAACGAAATAAAACGTATCTATGACAATCTTCAAAAAGTTAACATCCAATTTGAATATGATAAAAACGGCAGAGAAATTTTAAGAAAACTGGGAAATGGAATTACAGAACACACTATCTATGATAAAGCCGGTCGCATTACTGTAAAAATCCAGAAGAATGCACAAAATGAAATTCTTTGGGCAGAAGGATATTTTTACAATCCCGATGGAAAACGAACTTTTACTGTAGACAACAATGCTCTTGTAACATTTTACGAATATGATAAACAGGGATGTCTTGATTCGGTTTATTATCCTTACACAAAGGAGCATGAAACTCTCTTAAAAAATGAAGCCGAAACAAATGGGCTTTCAACAAACAAAGAACTAAGTCTTACCAGAAGTTTTTCATTAGAAGAGCAGTCTGCCATCAGTTCAAGGCTTACTGAAATGGGTTCCACTTTTGCTTACACACTTCCAGCTATGCAGGTGTTTATAAAAGAATCATATTCTTATGATAAGAAAGGTAACAGAACTGCTAAAACAACATCTTTGGGCACAATTGAATATTCATATGACAAAGAAAATCGACTTATCTCTACCGGCTCTGGTAAAAACCAATTTGTTACTTACACATATGATAATAACGGAAATCTTCTTTCTGAAGAAAGTGCTTCAAAAACAATAAAATATAAATACAATTCACAAAATCGTTTAAGCCTCTGTGAAATTACAGATGAAGCTCAATCAACATATACACAAACAAAATATGCTTATGATTCCTTTGGCAGAAGAATCCTTGTTCAAGATTTTAATGATACTGCCTTGAGAACGCTTTATGATGGATTTTCTTTTGATATAATAAAACAGGGACCGTCTTTTATGAATGGACTTTTTACAGATATATATGAAAACAACCTTACAAAAGAATCGACGGGAAACTCTGCATCCAACCGATATAGATATCTGAAAAATGATGACAACAATTACACATCAGTATCGACCCGATATTTTGGAATGCGTACGGTATTTTCGGAAAATAATATAATATTCGCTCAAGTTACTTCAGAAGCAGAAAAAATTTATTTCACCTCTGATTTATCAGGAAGCATACGCTCAATAACAAATAGTTACGGAGCCACAAATCAAGTGTTATCGTTTGATGCATTTGGTTCTTTAATTCAGGGCTCTTTAGAAGGCACAACAGATTTGGGATATTTGAGTAAACCCTACGACCCTGTAACAAAAAACTATAATTATGGCTACCGCGATTACTCTCCGGCAACTGCCCGCTTTACCACACCCGATCCAATCCGTGACGGTTATAACTGGTTTTCCTATTGCAACAATGACCCCATAAATTTTATAGACCTTTTTGGTTTATGTACAACAGATAAAGGAGAGTGTATTATATTTGGAAGAACACAAGGAGAGTTAGATCCTTCAAGAACAAAAGATGCGTATTTATGCATCAAGAATGCCGTTGAAATAAATGATCTGATGGGAAAACTGTATTCCACAGATTACAAAAATGTTTATGTTTGTACAACATTCGTCGCAGAAGCACTAAATATCACCGGCTATGATTCCAATGATTTCTTACCAGGAGGACAGAGAGTCGTAGATTCTGTAAAGATTCTTAAAGATAAACTAATTGAGCCTGCACCTGGAACTAATCCTCCAGAAGGAACATATATTTTCTATCATATCGATAATAATAATACGTCTGGTCATACAGGAATTATTTATTTTGATAAAAAAGGCAATGCAACAATATTACATAATGGTAGTGACGGAAAAGGAAAAGGTGCTAAACATCAAAATGTAAATGAAAGAACCAGATATACTCCAGACAAGAGCTTTGATACCTGGTTTTCTGATACAAATAATCCGGTTTTATATAAGAAAATAGGAGAATAATATGAAAAAAACAGTTTTAGCATTATTGGCATTTTTGATTTTTAAAACTTCAGCATTTTCTATTGAAATTAAACAAGAGTTTCCAAACACAATTGTACCAATTTCTAATATTTCAATCGAAAGATTATGGCAGGCTGCAAAAGATGACAGCTCAATGGAGGATTATTATTACCAGCAGGAAATTTACAAAATTGAAAATGAATATAAAAAAACATTATCAACAGAAATTTCTGATAAAAAAAATTTTTCAGGTGTCTGGTATTTAACCGATTCTCAGAATCTGATTGTTAAAGAGTATAAAATCGCTCCTATTCAGTTTGAATTTTATCCAGAAGGGGTTATCTATCGTTGTCAATCATCAACTTCGTATCTGTATGAAGTCGACAGACAATCATACCTTATAATTCCAACCTGGGATGCAGGAATGATCAGATTGTTAAAAATTTTTAATGACAAACTATATATTTACAATCTCGATGGCGATACCTGGTATTTAGATGACATTCACAAGTCAGGAAACTATTACAAAAGGTATTAATTTTTGAACACTATTAAATAACTATTCTGATTCCCGCGCCATGAGGCTCTACATTAAAGGCTTCAATGGTGGCTCCAAGGGTATCGGCAAGAGTATGAGCTATTGCCAGACCCAATCCGGAACCACCAGCGGCGCGTGAATGAGCTTCGTCTGCACGATAAAATCGTTCAAAAATATGAGGAAGAGCTTCGGGTGCAATTCCCGGGCCATTGTCAATTTCTTCTATTATAGTTTTACCTTCTTCGCATGCAGCACGCAAATTAACAACACACTCACTTTTTGCAAATTCACTTGCACCAAAAAATTTTATGCTGTTCGAAATAAGAATTGTCAGAATCTGATGCAGCATTTCACTGTCTGTAGAAAGTTCAATTTCTTCTGAACACAAAATCTCAAACCTGATTTCTTGTTGAACAGAATTGAATTCATCTGCCACTCTTTTAAACAAGGCAGCTACATTAACCATAGATAACTCGGGCTTTATTCGACCACTTTCAATTCTTGAAATCTGAAGAAGATTTTCGATAATTGCATGCATAGAGGTTGCTTCATTTTTAATTGCATGCAGCGATTTTTCAAGTTGTTCAGGATTATCCTTACCCCAACGCAACAACAAATTTGCCTGGCCCGAAATTACAGTTAAAGGTGTATTCAGTTCATGAGAAACATCACTTGAAAACTGACGTTCTCTGTCAAAATCGGCCTTAATTCTCGTGAACAAATCATTAAAGGCGCCAGAAAGCTCATCTATTTCATCTCCACGACCAGTAAGCGGAAGCAAATTATCAAGCTTTTCTGTAGTCATCGATTTAGCTGTTTTTGTAATCTTCACAACCGGATTCATTGTATTTTTTGTAATAATAAACGAAACAATAAACGACAGAAGAAGAATTGGCAAAGACATAAATAAAAGTGCCATAGGCAGATTTGCAAATATTTCTGCAGTATTGTTGTTGTCCATATTGACTGCAACCGCAACTACAATCTTTCTGTCATCGAAATAATGCGCATCAGCATAATATAAAATATCAAGATCTCCATCAAAAAAGAAATCTTCTTCAAAATGACGTACCGCCTTTCCATCTGTTGTCTGTAAAAAAGGAAGGAACGGATCATTTGTTGCAAGAATATCCTGTGTTTCGGAATCATAAATAATATAAGTTATATAATAGGGAATCTCAGCACCAGAAAGATAACCAGGTGCATTCTGAAAATACAGCGCAAGAAAAACCTTTTCTTCTGCATTTTTAAGCTCTTCCGTCTGATTCAAACTGATAATTGAACGAACTGCAAGAAGAAATGCAAATGATAAAATAATGACTGCAACTGTAAGCAGGAACATAAAACGAAGAGCAAGTCTCACAGAAAAGGATTGTCTGATTTTCTTCATGAGCAGCGCCCTACCCCATCATGTAACCGGCACCACGAACAGTTTTGATATATTCTTCTTTTGAAAATTCCGAAATTTTCTGGCGCAAATATCCTACATAAACATCAATTGTGTTTTCATCAATAAAATGATCCTTGCCCCAGATTTCATCTATAATATTTGAACGTGAAAGAACCTTACCTAAGTTTTCTACAAGAAGCTTAAGCAGCATAAACTCGGTTTTTGAAAGAGGAACCTCGGTTTCGGTATTATCAGCGCCGGCTCCACTACCCTTCATGCTAAAACTCATACGGTCTACATTCAAGACAAGATCTTTATAATTAAGTGCACTTGTCTGTGGTTTTGTAAAACTAACTCGTCTGAACAACGCATTTATTCGGGCCAGCAGCTCTTCAATTTCAAAAGGCTTTGGAATATAGTCATCGGCACCAAGATTAAGCCCGTTAATTTTATCGATTGTTTCACCACGGGCAGTCTCAAGAATAATCGGAACAGTAGAAACAGCACGAATTCGTCTAAGAACTTCAAGACCATTTAATTCCGGAAGCATTATATCAAGAAGAATTAAATCTGGTTTTTCGCTTTCAAACATTTCTAAGCCCTTACGACCTGTTTCTGCAAGACAAGTTGTATAGCCTTCATGTTCAAGTTCTGGAACAATAAAATCAGAAATACCTTTGTCGTCTTCTACAATAAGAATTTTCATATTAGTCTTCTACCTTTGCAATTATTTCTACAGGTTCAAGCTCTGCACCGCTAAAAGTACTCACATCCTGTACTGTAACACGGAATTCTTCATCGTCCTGAGGAATAACTACTCTTATTGTATCACCCTTTTTGTTAAAAGAAAATCTTATATTGGCAGGAAGTTCAGTATCATCAATTAAAAATGATTCGTTTTTAACGGAACGTGGATTTACACTCTGATTAAAGACTATCATCAGAATAATTTCTCCATTTTCACCACGCATACACCGTATAAAATTTACCTTTAATGGAAGTTCTTCGGAATAAGTTCTGTTTCCTCTATAATAAAAAATCTTATCGGCATCTTTTGGAGGAAGCGGCGGCGGAGGTGCTATTGGTTCTTCACCTTCCGGTAACTCTGGATTTTGATTATCGGGATTCGGATTTTCCGGTTTATTATTTTCCTGATTAAAATCTTCTGGTGGTTGTGGAGGCTCTGGAAATTCCGGCTGTCCATTTTCTGATGCAGAAAAACCTTCCTCGTGCATTTCCTGGTCGGGCGGGAAAGGAGGGAACCCATCAGGACCAGGAAGTGCAGAAGAAGCCGCGTACATCACGGAGAAAAAAAGAGAAAAACTTATACACAAAAATCCTCTTTTGCTGCATCTCATGATTTGAATAATACAGCATGTCAAACAAAAAAGAATGAGAAAATGACGAATTTTTCCTAAGAGTTTTCTTAGATTACTCTTAATGCGATTTAAAGATTTTTAGTCGAAAAAATATTAGATTCTAATTCAGATGAAATGCGGAACGGACTGATATCACTGTAAAACATTTCTTCTAATACAAAGGTTACAAAAGCAATAGTGACGAAGGTTTTACTATGAAAAAAAATATTTTTACTTTATTAGCAGCACTTGTTATTTTTGCAGGTTGTTCAAACGGATTTATTTCGTGTGCCGATAACAAAAATACATCTACTGCACAAAACACAAATCAACCGGGACAATTTGACGGACAAGGCGGCCCAGGCATTCAAGGTGGTCCAGGCGGCTTTGGAGGATTTGGTCAAGGTGGTCCGGGTGGTTTTGGCCAGAGTGTTGTAATTACTGATGATGGAAGTACAACAAATTATATTGATACAACAACAGCAACTGCTACTGGAGTTGTAAAAGATGATTTATATGAAAACTTTGTTGCTGATGGAACGGTATATATCAGCTTTGATGGTACTAATGTAACAGCAAATATTGAAGGAAAAGATGCTATTACAGTTTCAGATGAAGAACAATCTCTTGGAAAGATTTCTGATACAAAAGTGACTGTGATTCTTTCACAAAATACAATTGAAGATGAAGCTAATGATATTGATGAAGCTTCAAATGGTGTAATTATCCAATATAAAGGTGAAGGAAAAATTAAATATGTTCTTTCCGGTAATTACACAGGCACAGTTTTCATCAAGAACAAGAAAGCTGACTCCGCAGTTGTTCTGAACAATGTAAACATCACAAGCGACAGTGGTGCAGGCCCGGTTCTTCGGTTCAGTTCAGAAAAACGAACCTTTATTGTAGTTCCAGCCGGTACAACAAATACCCTTAAAGATACACGTTTACTAAACCAGAGCAGCACAATGTATGATGATAAAAAAGGTTCTGTTTACTCAAAAGGAACTTTGATTTTTACAGGCGCAGAATCTTCTACTAAAGAAGGCGGAACCCTTAATATTGTAAACGCCGGTTACAAACATGCAGTTTACACAAAGGATTATGTTCGTGTAGCAAATCTTACCTTAAATATAACAGTGGAAGGTGAAACCGGACGTGACTGTATCCGTGCTCTTAATGCAGTAATCATTGACAGCGGAAACCTGAACCTTAAAGCAAACGGAACTATTACAGATGATGAAAGTAACGGTATTCGTGTAGACGGCGAAGATGCAGATGACGACGACATGACAGTTGAATACACAGCAGGTGCCGGATTTATTATTATCAACGGCGGAAACATAAACATTGAAACTGTTGCAAAGGGAATTACCGCTCACTGGAAAAAAGCTAAATCTGTAATTGAAAACGAAAGCTACACAGCAACTGCTAACAATTCAATTCTGTGCAAATCGCTTCTTAAGGACACTACGGCAACTACACCAGATCCTTACGTAGAAATAAACGGTGGGAACATCAACATTACAACAACAGGCGAACCATACGAAGGACAGACCGATGATGACCCAAGCTGTTCTCCGGAAGGAATTGAAGCAAAAGCAAAACTTACAATCAATGCCGGAACAATTACCCTTAACTGTACAGACGATGCAATTAATGCAGGCGGAGACATTACAATAAACGGTGGTGCAGTTTACGCTTACAGTTCAAAGAACGATGCAATCGATTCAAACGGTACAAACGGAATTACAATCAACGGTGGTGTTGTTGTAGCACTTGGACTTACAACTCCTGAATGTGCCTTTGACTGCGACATGAGTCCATTCACAGTAAACGGAGGAACTCTTATAGGTCTTGGAACAGGTAACTACACTGCCCCAACAAGTGGCAAGCAGAGTACAGTTGTTCTTGGTGCAAGCAGCGTTGGTTCTGCAAACACAAGCTTTGCTGTAGTAGACGGCAGCGGAAACCCTGTATTTGTATACACCCTCCCGGCAGGAACTGGTGATGTAATAATTCTTTCTTCACCACAAATTAAAGCCGGAACTACTTATACTGTAAAAACAGGCGTAACTGTAAAAGAAGGAACCGGTACACGCTTCCACAACCTTTATACAACAATGCCGACAATCAGTGGCGGAACAAGCTCGCTCACCGATGTTTCTACTTCAAGCTCAAGCATGGTTTACACCGATTCTAATGCAGGCAACGGTTTTGGTGCCGGAGGATTTGGCGGCTTCCCAGGTGGACAAGGCGATTTTGGAGGTCCAAACACTAACTTCACCGGCGACAGAAGTGCCTTTGAAAACGGCAACATGCCTGAACCACCAGAAGGCTTTGGAAACTTTAATGGCCAGATGCCGGAAGGTATGACCCCTCCAGATGGTTTTAATGGCGGTCGAGGAAACGGTCAAAGACCAGATGGAAACTTTAAGGGGGGTAAAAAGAACTAAGAATTATTGGGGTCCCTGAGGCTCTCGAAGGGCCCCAACAATCCATGTCATTGTCGGCTTACTTAAACACAATCTTTATAAAATCATTAAACCCTTTATACCAAACCGGAAAGTCATGGGTACCACCTGGGTAAACATAAGAACTAAAGTTTGAAACCCTGTTCCATTCCTTCATAGCTTGAACATAGCTTGGGAAAGTTCCGTAAACAAGATTATCAGCATCACCACAAATCATATAAAGATTATTAATCTTAAGACCATTAAATGCAGCATTTCCATCTACACCGGCAATAAAATCTTGTGCAGAACCAAACATTGCCCCGGAAAAACCAGCAAAATTGCTTATAAGGTCAAGACACTGGGCAATACCAATTGTAAAGGTTTGGCCTCCACCCATAGAAAGTCCTGCCATTGCAACATTTTCACGACCATCTGCGGCATTAAAATTTTCTCTTATGTATGGAAGAAGATCATTCCTTAATTCACCGCCAAAGTAGTTATAGCCTGTAAAACTGTTTCCAGAACCATTAGGTCCCCAGCTCTTATCTGCAACACCTGTAGCACAAACAAGAATAAACTTCTTTACTTCTCCATTTGCCATTCCACGGTCCATATAACCTTTGATTTTTCCACCACGTCCTTCATTTGTAAGTCCCCAGGTATTTTCATTCTGCCCAAATCCATGAAGCAGAATAAATACAGGATACTTTGTAGATTTATCATTTGCATCATAACCGGCAGGAAGATAAACCCAGGCATGCTTATTGTAACGGTCACTGTCTTTTACCTTATCTTCTGCAACGCTGTAATCTCTTGTAGGATAATTAATTTCTACGACAGTTCCGCGCTGGGCGGCAGTCAAACCATCATCAAAAGGCTTATCTTCTGAGGCACCTGCTTTTGCATTAAACTTAACACTCTTCAAAGTAACCTTAAGCTGATCTCCGTCAGAGTTACCACGCTGATAATCATTAAACTTAATTGCAAAAGCCATAACCGCATCCTGATCAGAGCTTGCAATTACTTTATCTGCAAAGCTTGCAGGAATTTTTATTGTATGCTTAAGAGTTCCCGAAAGCTCTTTTGAATCAAAATATTCAAGGTCTTCAAAACCACCAAACAAGCCGGTTGAATCCCAGGGAAGCATTCTCATACAAAAGCCAGGATTTTTAGCACCGGTTTTCCATTTACCTTCAACAGGTGCATAATCAAGCTCAAGCTCTATAGAATCATAATTGGCAATATTGATTTCTGATTTGTCTGATTTTACATAAAAGGCAACGCCACCACCTGCCCCACCAGCTGCAGTTGCAACCCATGAAACAGAACCATCTGCCTCAGTTACAACCTGCTGGGCTACAGAGCCTTTTTCAAAAATTGTAAAAGCTTCAGTTTTGTCGCGCAAGGTTATACCACAGTTAGAAGCAGCCTGTTCTGCCTTTTGTGCTTCAGGCTCCTGTTGATTTTTTACTTTTGTACATGCACAAAGAGACAGAAGCAGTACTGTTACAAATGTCGTAAAAATAATTTTTGTTTTTAACACTTTTTCCTCCTGAAAGATTCCCGGGTCAAGCCCGAGAATGACATAGAAAAAAAGCGTGCGCTTTTATACGCACGCTTCTATGACACTGGGTTCCTAAGCCTATCAAAGGACCTTGTCATTGTCGGGCTTGACCCGACAATCCATTACTTCTTCAAAAGTTTAGCCAGTTTCTCTGCTGTAAAGCCCATTGCTTCAGCTACCTTATTAGCAGGACCGGAAGTACCGAATGTATCAATACAGAAGCAGTTTTCTTTAGAAGTGAACTGGAGCCATTCCATAGAAATACCGGCTTCGGTACAAACTATGCGCTTTGCAGGTCCAATAATTGCTTCCTGCTTTGCCTTTGGAAGGTTTTCGAACTTCTTAAGGTCTGGAACAGATACAACACGAATCTTCTTATCTTTAACCATATCAGCAGCTTTAAGAGCCATATTAACTTCTGAACCGCTTGCAAGAATTGTAATATCCGGTTTGTCTGCACCAGTCTTAACAATGTAAGCACCGCAGCTTGCCATATTCTTCTTCCAGCTCTTGTCATCCTTTGCATAAACAGCAAGTGCCTGGCGTGTGAATGCCATACAAACAGGGTGATCTTTAGAAGCGTAAGCAATCTTCCATGCTTCCATAGATTCTTCAGGGTCACCAGGGCGCAAAGCCTGAACACCAGGAATTGCACGAAGAGATGTCATAGTTTCGATTGGCTGGTGAGTTGGTCCGTCTTCACCTACGTAAATTGAATCGTGTGTGAATACGTAAATTACAGGCTGCTTCATCAAAGAAACAACGCGCAAGCTTGGACGCAAATAATCAGCAAATACAAGGAATGTAGCACAGAATGGTCGCAAACCACCATGCAAAGAAATACCTGCACAAACAGCAGACATTGCAAACTCGCGGATACCGTATTCAATTGTACGACCGGCGCGGTTAGCAGGGCTGAATGTTCCGTTATCTGTTGCCTTGAATGCAGTCTTGTTTGGTCCCATAAGGTCTGCAGAACCACCAACAAGGTTTGCATAACGTGCAGCAATTACGTTCAATGCTTTTCCAGACGCATCGCGTGTAGCACAGGCATCGCCTACTTTGTAAGCAACATCCTTTACGCTTGCATCTGTAACTGCATCTGAATGGTAAGCATCCCAAAGCTTTTTAAGTTCAGGATTTTCTTTTGCCCATGCAGCAAATTCAGCATTCCAGTCTGCTTCTGCCTTAGCAAATGCAGCCTTCTTCTTTTCAAAATATTTGTAAGCATCTGGAACAACGTAGAAGTCCTTATCTACAGGAAGTCCAAGCTTTTTCTTAGCAGCCTTAATTCCTTCAGCACCAAGTGGAGCACCGTGAACATCAGCAGTTCCCTGCTTTGGAGCACCCTTACCAATTACACTCTTGAGCATAATCAAAGTTGGCTGATCCTTGCACTTCTTAGCTTCTTTTACAAGGGCAACAATTCCTTCTACATCGTACATGCTGCCTTTAAGAACCTGCCAGCCGTATGCCTTGTAGCGGGCTGCAATATTATCTGTAAATGTGATGTCAGTACATCCGTCAATAGAAATCTTATTCTGATCGTAGAATACAATCAATTTTCCAAGCTTAAGGTTTCCGGCAAGTGAACAAGCTTCAGAAGCAACACCTTCCTGAAGACATCCTTCACCAACCAAAGAATATGTATAATGGTCAACAATTTTATGATTCTTAGTGTTGAACTTTGCAGCGAGCATCTGTTCTGCAACAGCCATACCAACAGCCATTGAAACGCCCTGTCCAAGTGGACCACCAGTACATTCAACACCGTCTGTGTCCCCAAATTCAGGGTGACCAGGACACTTAGAACCAACCTGACGGAAGTTCTTAATGTCGTCCATGCTTACTTTGTATCCAGCCAAGTGGAGGATGCTGTAAAGAAGCATAGAACCATGACCTGCAGAAAGTACAAAACGGTCTCTGTCTGCCCATTTTGAATCAGCAGGATTGTGCTTCATAACTTCGCCGTACAAAACTGCAGCAGCTTCTGCAGCACCAAGTGGAAGTCCAGGGTGACCTGAATTTGCCTTTTGAATTGCGTCCATTGACAAGCTGCGGATAGAAAGTGCAACTGCCTCAACACCTTTTTTGTCCATAAAAAATATCTCCTAATTTATTTTATTTATCTAATTCACGAATAAGACTTAAAAGTTCTGCTTCACCTGCATGTGCCTCAAGTGCTTTGCGGAATCTTAAATTACGGAACAAACCTGCAAGCTCTGTAAGAACCTTAAGATGAACCTGAGAATTATGAGTAAGCAAAACAAACATTACATAAACCTCTCGTTCATCAGGGGCCTGCATGTCAATTGGATTTTTTAAATATACAACACAGATTTTCTGTTCTTCGTCGCTTTTAATAATTGAAGCGCGTGCATGTGGAAGAGCAATACCGTTTCCAACTGCAGTACTCAAAACCTGTTCACGGGCACACAAAGCAGAATAAATTTGTTCGCTTGTAACTCCTTCCGGCTTTTCAATTTTATCACTGATTATTTTATAAATCTCTTGAGGAGTATTACCCTCTATATCAAAAAGTACCCCACCGCGATGGATTAAGACTGGTAAATCCACACCATCATTCAAACTTGTTTCCATTTTACACATTCTCCATTTATTTAATGAATCCTAAGGCGTACCAGGATTTCATTAATGAACTATTTTTATACTGTCGTAAGTTATCGCTTCGAGCGAATTATGAAGGATTCCTCCAATTTCATCAAAGGTTTCTTCCATCCCATCAAGCGAAAGCACCACATCATCAAAATGGAAGACTTCTCTTAAGTAATCCGCTTCCATCTCTTCAACTATTCTTGCAACATGACTGAATAACTGAACAAGAATTACAAGTTCCTGCTGAGGAAAATCCTGCAAACTCAAGCCCGAACATCCAATAGCACATAACAGATAACTGACTTGCGAAAACAAATCAAGAACTCGCTTTCTTAATGGTGCAAGCTTATAATCTTCAAACTGATTATAAACTTTATTAAGTATATCACGACGCTTTTCTATATTCAATAATACAAGCTTACGTTCTGCTACAGACATCTTTAAGGTTGGAGGAAAAATTTCATCCACAAGAGCATCAACCGTTTTTTTACTATTATGCTCCCGTTCATCAAAAATATAATTCTTTATATACGAATCAATTATCTGAGGTGAGAAAATCATCGACATATTCGAGAACAAAGATTCTGCAGAAGAATTTTTATTCCAGTTACCAATATAAGGAACCGGCTGATTTGCATACCAGATTCTAGACTCAACTCCATAAGGCGAAAATCCGATTTTTTTTGTATGCTTCAAAAACTCTTCAATACTACCACAATTTCTTGTACAAAGCTCCTGCTGGTTTTCCAAAAACAAAAAAGCAAGCTGTTGTTCAATTGAAGAAACAGGACCACTTGTTTCAAAGCTGTTCATAAGTCCTTTTTCAAAAATTGAATACCATTCTTCTCGATCCAGATCTTCAGTCGTAAGTTCATTGGAAGAATCTGCAGGAAGAACAGTAAGTTCAACAAGATCAGCAGCCCAGTCAACAACACGACCAAGAATTCTATCACCAAGTTTTATTGTTCTTCCCCCAGTGATTTTTGAAAGCGGCCAGGCAGTAAGTTCAATTTCGGAAGGCATTCCATACTGAAGAGAAGAAAGCTGCAGCTTTGTATTTGAATGGTCATTAAAAATGTATGGCAAAACATAACCTTCCCCATAGAGCGCAAAAGTATCCAGAGCAAGATTCATAGAAAAGGTTACCGGTTTTGGATTTACAATTATTTTTCCATTTGTAACATGAAGCTCATCAGGAGGGATTTCTGGATTTACAAAAGGAATACATCGGTGTCCAAGAAGAATATGACCTTTTTGAATTTCCTCTGCCGAAGGCTTAAAACTGAACCATCTGCCTATAAAAACACCTGCTCTTGTAATAAACTCTTCGTTTACAAGAGAAAAAACCATATCAGAGGAATCCAGAATTGTACGTGCATAATCGCGACTAAGCTTCACACCATCAGATTTCATCAAACGGATAAAATCATCGAGTGTGAAAATATCGTGATAATTGAGAAGAAAATCTTGTATAACAGTGGTTTCATCTATAGGCATCATATATAAATTTAATAAAAAAAATGTATTTTGTGAATAAAAAATGAATCAAATAACTCCAATAATTTACTGCCTGCGAGCAAACAGGGCGAAGAGGGAGTTTGCTCGCATTCAGTAAATTATTGGAGCAATGGCTCCTTTTCCCTAAACTTCTAACTCCAATCCATCATACGCAGGAGCCGCGACTCCTTTTATATCAGGAAACTCATTTTTATGTTCTTTCATATATAACTCGTACTCTACATGACTTGAATTGTGGGTCATGTGAGTTATCCACATATTTTTTACGCCGATTCTATCTGCGGCCTGCATCGCTTCAAGAATACTAAAATGAGTACTATGAGGCTTTATACGAAGTCCGTCAATTACGCATTCTTCAATTACACCACCCTGCTCCAAGCCTGCCGCTTCTCTAATAAGTTCAAAAGCCTGGTCGCTTATAAAATTACAGTCAGTTAAATAAGCAATTGATTTTTTACAGCCATCCGCACCAGTCTTTGTAAAAAGCCAGCCTACAGTTTCAAGGTGCCCGTGCATCATAGGAATTGGGGTAATTGTAACATCGTCCACAACAAAAGGTTCTGCTGCTTCTTTAAGTTCAACTCTTGCATGACCACCACCCTCTTTAACAGGAATAAAAAAATATGCAAAACGATAGGTAAGGTCTCGAATTGTAGAAGCATTTGTGTAAATTGGAATTGCAGGAGCATTATATTGTGCCAACGCACCAGGATTTTCAGGCTTTTTCCACATATCGCAGCTAAAAACCCTAAGGTCGTCAAGTCCGTGCAAGTGATCAGCATGACTGTGTGTAAGAAGAACTGCATCAAGTTTTTTAATATTATGTTCAAGCGCCTGCATTCTAAAATCCGGACCCACATCAATAAGAATATTTGTTCCGGCATCTGTTGTAAAAAAAGCCGCAGCTCTATATCGTTTGTCACGCTTATCCTGAGATTTACAAACAGCACAGTCGCAGCCAATAACAGGAATACCGTGACTAGTGCCGGTTCCAAGTAAAAGAAGTTTCATAAAAAAACCTTGTCATTCTCGGGAAAACCCCTTGTCATTCTCGGGAAAACCCCTTGTCATTCTCGGGCTTGACCCGAGAATCTTAAAATAAAAAAAGCCGCCCACAGGAGCGACTTTTCAACACAATTCTGAAAACAATTTAGTTCTGAGCTGCTGCAGCTTCTGCCTTAGGAACTCTAACCTTCTTGTCTACAAAACCAGCCTTAAGACATTTTGTACAGATATTGATAGTTCTTGAAGTACCACCGAACTGAGCCTTTACCTTAAGAAGGTTTGGTCTCCATGTTCTGCGTGTATGATTATAAGATTTACTAACCTTGTTACCTGACATTACGCCTTTTCCACAGATATCACAACATCTAGACATTTTCGTATCCTTCCTTATATAAAAACAAATTTCCCACAGATAAATAGATAGTTTAGAAAATATATAGGAATTCGGAAAAAAAGTCAATTAGTAATCGCCACATTCCAGGGAAATCAGGCAAACTGCTAATCTGCAATCAAAATCTGTGCGTATCATTATTGACATCTTTAATATTGTGAAGTAAATTCTTTTATAGGAGAGAGGCATGATTGCATCAATCAAAAAAGCTTTAGGTCTAAACAAAATACATCCCGAAATTCAATACTTTCTTGATTACGCAAACCTTAGCATTGCGGTGCCGGGCTCCTTTGTTGTAATGCTTGTTGAACTTCTGGCATTCATTAATACCTTTTTTTATACAATCAAAGATGGGCAGGATCCTACCAAATGGCTTTTTTATCATCGGGCACTTTATCTTTATCTTTTTATTGCCGCTGCACAGCTTTTTGCTTATGCTTTTTATCATAAAAAGACTCATAAGGAATTTTCACGAATTAAATTAAACATAAGCATAATATTTTTTATAGTGGCACTTCTTGTTTTTGGAAATTGTATTTCTATTAACGATTATATAAATCATGAGCAGATTCTTGTTTTTATTACAATTGAACTTTTTGTTTCGTGCCTTTTTATGATAAAACCTTATCTGGCAATTTTGCTGATAGTAATTCCATTTGCAGTTTTCTACCATTTAATGGCAACTACTATTGGAGTTTCTGGCGCCACAAAGGTAAATTATCCTATCATCATGATTTTCTTTATTCTGGTAAACATAGTACGCTACAAGCAATATTTAAGAGTTGCCGAAAATAATGTTATTAATCACGAGCTTGCGGACCAGCTTAGAAATTCTTCGCGTTATGATTTCTTAACAAAGCTTAAAAACCGTAATGCTTTAAACATGGATTTTGAAAATCCTAAAAACCCAAGCCTTAATTCTTCTTTTATCATTATGGTTACTGATATTGATGATTTTAAAAAGTATAATGATGAGAACGGTCACAACATTGGAGATGAGCTTCTTAAAAATTTTGCTTCAATACTTCAAACAATTTTTGGCAAAAAACACTGCTACCGTTACGGCGGCGACGAATACCTGCTTGTTCTGCCGGAAATTAATGAACAAGAGTTTCTTCAAAAAATTTCAATCTGTAAAGAAAAAATTGATGAAGATTTTCATTTTAGCGGCGGCTATACCAGAGGCGTTGTAAGTTCATCTAAAGATTTATACAACCTTATAACTCTGGCAGACCAGAATCTATACAAAGCAAAAGGCTCTGGAAAAAATCAGGTTATTGGAAGCTTTTAGGCGCACATCATTTTCCGTATTGATTTTCAATTTCTCTAATCTGGTCGCGGTAAACTGCGGCCTGCTCGTATTCCATTCGCTCGGCACAGGCAGACATTTCCTGAGTAAGACGTTTGATGAGTTTTTTACGGTCAGCCGGGCGGAAGAGGTTTACACCATTTTTCAAGACTTCAAGATCCATTGCAGCTTCATCGCGTGCTTCCTTCTGCTCGTGAACCAAAATATCTTCTACCGCTTTTTTAATTGTTGTTGGAGTGATGCCATGTTCTTTGTTGTAAGCTTCCTGTACTTCGCGGCGGTGTTTTGTTTCTTTTACGGCAGCTTCCATTGCAGGGCTCATGTGGTCGGCATACATAACAACCTTTCCTTCGGAGTTTCGGGCAGCACGACCGATTATCTGAATAAGAGATGTTTCACTTCGCAAAAAGCCGATTTTGTCTGCATCAAGTATTGCAATAAAGCTTACTTCCGGCAAATCTATTCCTTCGCGCAAAAGGTTAATTCCAATAAGCACATCAATTTCGCCGGAGCGCAAAGACTTCAAAATTTCAACGCGTTCAAAAGTATCAATCTCGGAGTGAATATATTTTACTTTAAGCGACAGCCCTGTAAGGTAATCTGTCAAATCTTCGGCCATTTTTTTAGTCAAAGTCAGAATAAGGCTGCGTTCCTTGCGTTCAATTCGTTCACGTACTTCCTTATAAATATCTTCCATCTGGCCTTCGCTCGGGCGGATTTCTACAATCGGGTCGAGCAGACCTGTTGGACGAATAAGCTGCTCTACAACCTGTGTACTCTGCTCAACTTCCTGTGGACGCGGAGTTGCCGTTACATAAATAATCTGATTCATTTTGGCATCAAACTCTGCTTTTTTGAGCGGACGGTTATCAAAGGCACTTGGCAAACGGAAACCAAAATCAATAAGATTCTGTTTGCGGCTGCGGTCTCCTTCATACATAGCGCCAATCTGAGGAACTGTAACATGCGCTTCGTCAATCAGGCACAAAAAATCATCAGGAAAATAATGAAGTAAGGTTGCCGGCGGTTCTCCTCTAGCACGCCCGCTGATAGGACCAGAATAATTTTCTATACCCGGGCAAGTACCCATTTCTTTAAGCATTTCTATATCATAAGTGGTACGGGTTTTAAGGCGTTCTGCTTCGAGCATTTTTCCAAGACTGCGCAGCTCTTCTACACGTTCTTCCATTTCTGCCTGAATGCGGTCTGTAGCAGCCAGCAGTTGATCATGCGGAACAACAAAGTGTTTTGCAGGATAAAATACAGTTTCGTCTATTTCGCCGGTAATGTCGCGATTCAGAACATTAAAGCGCTGAATAGCAACAATTTCTTCCCAATCGAGCAGAATTCTGTACGCTTCGTCTGTTTCCATATAAGGCGGATAAACTTCTATTACATCACCTTTTATACGGAAGTTTCCACGGTCAAGAACATCATCATTACGGGTATACTGCAACGAAATAAGCTGCCCCGCAAACTTTTTAATATCAAGTGTCTGACCAATTTCGACATGTACACGCATTCCCTTATACAAATCCGGCATACCAAGACCGTAGATACACGAAACCGTTGCAACAACAATTACATCGCGCCGTTCCATAAGGCTGTAGGTTGCCTTGAGCCTGAGCTGATCAATTTCACGGTTTATATCGCAGTCTTTTTCTATATAAAGGTCTCTGGCTGCAACGTATGCTTCCGGCTGGTAATAATCATAATAAGAAACAAAATATTCAACCGCATTGTCTGGAAAAAACGATTTGAATTCGCGGTAAAGCTGGGCACTTAGAGTTTTGTTGTGAGAAATGATGAGAGTTGGCCTCTGAACCTTTTCGATAATTTTGGCCATTGTAAAGGTTTTACCGGAGCCTGTAACACCCTTGAGTGTCTGAAACTTATCGCCACGCAGAAAACCTTCACTAAGTTTTTGAATTGCTTCACCCTGATCACCGCTTGGTTCAAATGGAGATACGACCTTAAACTCACGCATACGCTCCTCGCAATGATGTAACTTATTCAGCCAAAGTTATTTTTAATGTAACATCCTTTTTATTACGATGCACGACAACACTAACAACATCGCCAGGCTTTTTACTTTCCAGCGCAGAATAATACTCGGCGAGAGAAGTAATTGCAATCCCGTCAATTTTTGTAATTACATCGCCGCCAAGATACAAAATAGTATTTCGATTTCCATAATAAACTGCTTTTGTTCCACCCTTAAGCCCTGCTTTTTCTGCAAGACTTCCGCTTTCTACTTCCGAAACAAGCATACCGGTAGTTATATCAAGTCCTGCATACTGTGCAATTCGTGACGTTAATTGAACAATACTTGCATCAATTACGCCTCGCTGAACCTTTCCATATTTCAAAATATCATTTACAACACGAACGGCAATTTCACTTGGAACTGCAAAACCAACACCCGAAGAGCTTCCTGAAGAAGACATAATCATTGTGTTAATTCCAACCATTTTTCCAGAAGTATCAAGCAAAGGTCCTCCAGAGTTTCCCGGGTTAATTGCAGCATCTGTCTGAATCATATTACGGATAATGCGGTTGTTAGAATTCTGAATAGGTCGTCCCAAGCCTGAAACAATTCCAGTAGTCATTGTTCGTTCCATACCGAAAGGATTTCCAATTGCAATAACCTTCTGTCCTACAAGAAGCGTAGTTGAATCACCAAACGAAATTGTTTTAAGTGTTACTCCTTCAGGCGGATCAAACTTAATTACAGCAAGATCACTGTCAATGTCTTCACCAACTACAGTTGCCTCGTACTGCGAACCGTCATACAAAGAAACATAGATTTTTGAAGCACCAGAAATTACATGAACATTTGTAAGAATATAACCTCGTTTGTCAATTATAGAACCACTGCCACTACCGCCATCGGTAACATAAGGCTCCCAAAACCAATCATAAGAAGTTACCTTTGTATTGATATTAACTACAGCCTCGTTGCAATTACGATAAACATTTATGTTTTCATTTTCATCCTGAGTGTATGTTGTCTGATTATTTGCAACAGGAACAACAACCTCTGTAAAATCAGAATCCTCTACAACCAGCCCAAGATCATCAGGCTGAGTCTGCGAAACCTCTACCTGCTCAACAGAATAATCCTGAACCTCTGCCGATTTTTTTTCTCCCTGATTCTTACCAAGGTTAAAAAAAACTACTGCCGTTAAGATAAATGCGACAACAACACCATAAGAAATACATCTGGCCACCTGGCCTCTTGAATAAAGTTTCATACTATAAATTTAATAAATCAGAATAAATATGACAACCCAAACTTAGCATTTATTAACATATTTTTATCTGAAGCTGAAAGATCTTTAAGAATGCTTGCCTTTGCATCAAAACAGAAAGCTCCCGAACCAGGCATTGATATAAACTCAAGTCCTCCTTCAAGCACTTTATTGTTTGTCATAGAAGCCCATGCACTTGACTTAAGATTTTTTGCAGGCTGAATAGATGCAACAATACCATATTTCAGAATATCTTCATCGCTTGATTTAGTTGTTTTTGCAAACGAGTATTCACCGGTAACACCAAAATAAGAGCTTTTTGTTTCAAAAGCAGCTGTAAGCCCTATTCCCAAGCCCTTACCAATATCTGTGCCTAAAGGACCATAGCCTTTAACAGAACAGAAATTATAATCTATAAGACCTGCAAAATTAAGCTTAAGACCATCCTCAAGTGGAACTGTAAAATTGCGCTTAAAGCTTCCACTTGCCATAACCGGATTTTTACTGTCTTCTGCTATATTTTTAGTAGCAGCCCCTACTCCTATTGAACCACTGATTTCATAATAATGTGCAAAATCGACAATAATTCCTGTTGTAATAGGAAGACTGTACAGATTAACGCCGCTGTCATTCATATCAATAAGTGGACCAAAATCAACAAAAAGTTTTACATAATTTACACCATCACCAAAGGCACATGGAAGAGAACCAATACCACTGCCAGAAGGCGTAAATACACTAAGCGGATAAATTAAACTCCTGTCAATTTTTATTCTATATGATTCATCAAAATCAAAACTGTAAAGGTTTACTGTATACTGTCCATCAGAAAGGCGTTCCCCATAATTACCTGTTCCATCCCAGGTAATGCTTTGTTCCCAAGTTGAAAAACTATTGTATTCATGACTCCATACTTCATTTCCATATCTGTCACTAACACTCAAAATTGCAGAACCATCATTTGTAACTTCAAATGAAAAGTTAACCTTTCCAATTCCAGAAGTATAATCGGGATTAATCTGATTTTTAGAAATCTTAAATTTTGAAATTCTAAATGGAGCTGTTTTTAAAGAAGCATTTACTGTCGCGGTTTTATGATTTTCTACATAAATACTTTCACTAAAATCTTCATAACCAAATTTCCTTACTTTGACTGTATGACTACCAGGATCTACTTCCATTGGAAATGAAGAAACTCTTGTGCCGTCAACATAAACCATACTTCCAGAAGGATAATTTTTTACATTAATAAATCCACAGGTGCGCTGCATAACAAATTCATAAACATATGTATATCGCCTGCGAGGATAAATCTTACATCTTATTGTATCATATCCGCTTTTACGAAGTTCAAGATTATAATAAGTTGCCGAAAGATCAACAGTAGCAACAGGAGTCTTTCCAAAAAGTTTTCCGTTTATATACACTTCGGCTTCGACATTAGCTTTGATTATTACGCCAATAAGTTCATCATCTCGTCTTTTAGTGCTATCAGGATTCCGTACTCCACCATCATATTCAAATTCCATCGATGCTGCAGACAATGCGCAGACAGTAAAAAGAAAAACCAGAACTAACGAAAAATATTTCTTAAACTTCATATACATATTCTAACCTACACCAACTTATTGAGCAACCCGCTTTCTAAAAAACTGTAATAACTGCTGCAATCAATAATAATATGATCCAAAAGTGGAATTCCAATAATTTTTGAAGCAGCAAGCAGTTTTCCAGTACAGTCAATATCCTCATCTGAAGGTTCTACCGACCCGGAAGGATGATTATGACAGACAATAATTGCCGATGCATTTTCCTTAATTGCTTCATAAAACACTTCGCGAGGATGTGCTACGGCACTATTTGTTGTTCCAATAGACACAACATGAATCTGAATTATATTGTGTCCGCCATTTAAGGTAACTGCCAGAAAATGCTCCTTGCCGTTCATTGCATAATGATTGACAAAAGGAATCACATCACAAGGAGACCTTATGTGTGCCCCCAGGTGGCAGGTACGACGTTTTCCAAGCTCTATAGCCGCAGCCACAGCCAGAGCCTTGCTTTGACCAATTCCTTTCATTTTTAAAAGGCGTTCAACCATGTCATCATTGTTGCCGCAATCAAGTACATCAACAATTTTCTTTGACATTTCTTCAACAGACATCTGCCTGTTTCCCGCCCCTAGAATCAGCATTACAAGCTCATAATCCATAGGATAGCCAAGCCCGAACTTAAGAGCCTTCTCTCTTATATCAGGTTTATTATTCACATATATAATATGCCCAAAAAAGAGGACTTCTTACAAAAAAATCATAAAAAAACTCAAAAAAAATGAATTCTTTTTCACTTTTCTTTTGTTTTTCCGATTTTATATATATGAAAACAACGAAATCTGCTTTTGTTACAAAAATCAACCTTTTAATTGGCGGAGCTGTCCTTTTACTTGCAATTACAGTTACTGCCTGTAAAACAATTCCGCAGGAACCTGAAAAAAAAGAACCTGTCGTCATTTCACGCTATCTTACAGCAAAAGGAGTTCTTACAGCCCCGCAACTTGCTGATTTTTTTCTTTACAACGCACAAACTAAAACCCGCGAGGAACTTATTGAATTTGCTCAACTTTATATAGACGAAGCTGCTGCAGAAAACATAAACTCAGATTTTGCATTTGCACAGATGTGTCACGAAACAGGCTTTTTACAATTTGGAGGCCTTGTACAACCAGAATGGCACAACTACTGCGGACTAGGTGCCATAAGCCCGGAACAACCCGGCTGCCAGTTCGAAACTGTACAGTCAGGAGTTCGCGCTCATATTCAGCATATTCAGGCCTATGCCACAACAGAAGATGTCCCATTAAATAACGAGCTTGTAGACCCTCGCTACAGCTGGGTACATAAAACAAAATATGCCCAGACCATAGCCGAATTAGCTGTGTCCTGGGCAACAGATCCAAATTATGCAGATAAATTAGAGGGCTTACTGCAAAGGATGGAAGATTTTGCAACCTCTACCCAATAGTAGTCCCTGTAAATGCTTCATCATTCAAAATTGCTTTAATATTATCAAGTTTCTTAACACCGGCACAGATAACCTTCATGCCAAGCTCACTCGCTTTTTTAGAAGCAATAGGATCAAAAGGACAGTTCTTTCCAGGAGTCCATTCGTCGCCTACCATTTTGCGGAAATCTGCCCACGAAATTGTATCCAAAGGTTTTGCATCCGGATTTTTGCGAGGGTCATCTGTATAAACCTTTTCGATATTTGAAAGATTTACGATTGTTTTTGCATCAAATTTTTCACCAAGATAAACTGCATCTGTATCCGTAGAAAAACCTGGTTTCCAGCCGGCAGCAACAAGTACCTGTCCGTCAAACTTTAAATCATCAAGAGTCGGATTGTATACAACATCATTTTTGCAGTAGTCACCAAAGCAGGCCTTTACAAGTTGTGCATTAATGCGGGTTGCCATAATACCAATCCAGTCGGCAGAACTTGCATCAAAATTTGAACCCGCAGCCCCTGCAACCTCTTTATAGGCATTCTGGTATACACGTGCAGGAGCACCACCACCTGCAACAAGAATAAGACGACGAGATTTATCTTGCTCCAGCCAGTCCGTACACATTTTTACAAATCCAGCCAAAAACTCAACATCCGGCTTATCCGGACAAATAATTGAACCACCTACGCTTAGTACTTTTGTCATAGAATCCCCCTTTAATATACACCTTTTATTGAAGGCATGCTCCAATACGAGCTGTATTTAGCTGTATTGCTGCTAGCTTCTTCCCAAATACTCTGCAATGCAAAGCTCTTAGGATATTTTACTGTTTTATTATCCTGTGCAAAAGGCTTTATCTCGTTGTAGCCTCTGGAAAAAACAATGTGATGCGAATCCATATTTCCAAAATAATAATCAGCCGCATCAGAAGTAATATTTTCGGTCCAGGCCTTATACTCAAGTCCATCTCCCAATGCCACATCAATTGGAAGCCAGCCAAAACCATATAAATAAATTTCATTCCACCAGTGAGCTTGAGTTGTAAGATCCTGTCCAATTAAGATACCACTGTCTATTAAAGCCGGAATACCTGATGCACGGGCTAAAGAAGCAAAAATCACAGCATAATCATAAGCATCTCCCGAAGCATTTTTTAACATATCAAGCGGATCTGCATCATTGTTTCTAACTTTATCAAGAACAGAAAAATTCTCAATAATATATTTATAAATCAACTGGGCCTTTTTATAAGCATTTGTTTCCTTACCAACTATCTGTGCTGCAAGTTCAACAATTTCTTCTGAGTCGCTTACAACAAGATCATCAGCTTTTGTATATTTTTCATACAAGGTTTGATTCATATTTTTATAAGCACCTACACCGCTAACCTTTACTTCTGTATTAATTTCATAAACCGAAACCGCAAAGGTCTGGCGGAAAATACTCTTAGGCGAATTATTTCTGTTTTTTGTAATCTGATGAATTATACAATTCTGATAATTCTGTAAAATTGGAGCCGGATTAATTTCTGTAAATTCAAGTGTCGGCTGACTCGCAAAAGTTACCGGAACCGGACAACGCAATGTAATTGTAGAAACATCTGTTGTCATAACATCCGAAATATCAGCAGAATACTGAACAAGATAAACTTTTTTTCCGTTATACGATTTTGTACCAGCCCCCGCTGTTACCGTAAATTCAACAGAATCAGAACGCTCACGTCCGTTATCGACAAAAACAACTCCGGAATAAGCGCCATCAGGAACGCGAACACGTATCTCGTTGTTATTCCAGTATTCATAGTCATCATCAAAATCAGAAGCACAAACTATATTGGAAGTCTTAATTGTAGTTGTAAGGAACGATGCCTCAGAAACAGCCTTGTCATAATCACTGGTAAAGCAAACCTTTGACTGACCTCGCGAAGCTCCAAAATTATTACCATAAATTGTAAGCAAAGAACCAATTCCAAGCTTCGAAGAAGAAAGTGATGAAATAACAGGCTTTGTTGTCTGAATAGATTTAGTAACAGGAACAGGAATATCAACCTCGTTTGCAAAAAGAGCAGGCTTAGAGCGCTGATTATTTACTCCAACAACTACAAGCCCATCCTGAATATTTGAAGGGAGCACCAGTTTTATTGCATCATCCTGCCACGAAATATATGAACTTGCTGTAAGCTTAGAACCCGCAAATTCAACATAACTCATATCACGCACATCGCCAAAATTTTTACCCTTAATAACGACAACATCTCCTGGCGAACCAACAGGAGGAACAATGGCTTCAATTTCCGGCACAGGCTTATTTTTAAAACCAAAGATTAAAACAATAGAAACAGCAATGGCCGCAACAGCTAAAAAGCAGGCGACCCTTACCTGAGTATATTTACGGAATATATAACTGAATTTTCCGGAATATTCCACTAGTTTTGACCAGTTACATCCAGCGGAACTTCAATTTCTGTTGTAACAGGAACATCATCATTTCCAGGGATTGTAATCCTTATAGAAATAGTCTTTTTCTCATCATCAAAAGCAGGACGGAAAACTTCAACATCTTTAATAAGCTGAGAAGCCGCATCCCCAGAGTTTCCAACATTTGTAACAAGAGAATCCTGGTTTGCTGCATTAAAGCCAAAAACATTCTGCCCGCTAAAAACAACATTTTCAACCTGTTCAGTTACCTGCGAAGGAACCTGTGAATAAAGGCTCGAAGTAGCAGACATAGTCTTAACATTAGCACGTCGCACAGCAAAACTCAAAGGAAGTGCAAGAGCAAGCACTGCCGCAGCAGCAATAGCTGGAATAGCAATCTTCCAGGTGCGTGAACTATGTGAACCAAAACCAGAAACACCAGAACGACCGGCACGACCCGAATTCTTAGAATACTTCATTTTGAGCATAAGACGCTCATAACTTGCATCCAGGAACGCTTTGTCAGGATTAACAGCCTCTGCATCCTTTTGAAATACAGCTCTAACCATACGCAATTTTTCAAGTTCTGCACGGCATTTGTCGCACGCAGCAACATGAGCTTCGTACTGTTCCTTATGCTTCTGAGGAAGTTCATTATCTAAGTACAAAGAGTGAATCTCTTTAGTTGGACAGGTAGACATCGTCTTCTCCTAACAATTTAAGCAATTGTTCACGCGCTCTAAAAACTCTAACCTTAACATTACCTTCCGTAATGCCAAGAACTTTACCAATTTCCTTGTAGTTCAAGTCGCCGTATTCCTTAAGAATAAGCACCTCTCGCAAATTAGCAGGAAGCTTGTTCAAAGCCTCTTTTGCCTTCTTCATGGCATCTGCTTTAAGCAGGTCAACCTCGCCAGATTCAGACTTACGGTGATCCTCATATAAAACCTTTTCGTAAGCCTTGCGTTCTCTGTCCTTACGCTTAACATAATTAAGAGATGCGTTTTTTACAACACGAATGAGCCAGTATTTACAGTCATTCAAAGAAGGAAAAACAAGGCACTTTTCATTTGCTTTGATTAACGAATCATGAACCAAATCTTCAGCCGCTTCTTCATCATTTACAATTCTGTATGATATTTTGAAGAGCATCTGCATACAAGCGTCATAAATCGTCTTAAAATCAGTCGGATTCCCGGCATTTATAGCCACCTGAACCTCGCTCTGACCTGCTTCTATATTATCAAACACATTATTCTCCAAAAAGTTACACTCTCTACTTATATTTTATACTATTTTAACCCATTTTATAGGAAAAATCTATTATTTCCAGTGGATAGTAAATAGTTAATAGTTAATAGTGGGGGAAGCCTCCCCCTCGCTTCAAACCTTCGGTTTTCCGCTACCCCTTCGCCTAGGTGGCTCGCCGCCCCCTAAAACCCCCTCAAACTATTTACTATTTTACTATTTTACTATTTTAATATTTCCTATTTACTATTTAATATTTACTATTACCTAACTC
>JAFZWX010000016.1 GCA_017617145.1 Treponema sp.
AGATGAAAAACTACAAATCATCAGGCACAGTTGTGCACACGTAATGGCAGAAGCAATCCTTCACTTGTTTCCGGGAACAAAAATCGCTATTGGTCCAGCAATTGACAATGGCTTTTATTATGACTTTGATTTCCCAACAACAACCAAATTCACCGAAACCGATTTCCCGGCCGTAGAAAAAGAAATGCGCCGCATTCTTGCTGGAAATCACGACTTTGTAAGAAAGGAAGTTTCAAAGGAAGAAGCATTAAAGCTTTTTGCCGATGAACCATATAAAGTTGAACTCATCAATGACCTTCCGGCCGACGCAGTTATTACAACTTACGAGCAGGACGGCTTTATGGATTTGTGCCGTGGACCACACGTTGCAAATACAAAAGAAATCAATGGTCAGGCCTTCAAGCTGGAAAAAGTTGCCGGTGCTTACTGGCGTGGTGACTCAAACAGACCAATGCTTACACGTGTTTATGCAGTTTGTTTTGCAAAACCAAATGACCTTCAGGACTACATCAAAATGATGGAAGAAGCCGAAAAGCGCGACCATCGTAAACTTGGACAGGAAATGGATTTGTTCCATCTTGATCCTGAAGATCCTGGTCAGATTTTCTGGCATCCAAACGGCTGGACAATTTATACAGTTATGCAGGACTACATGCGCAAAATGATTAAGCGCGACGGATATCAGGAAGTAAATACTCCTGCGGTTATGCCTCGTACTTTGTGGGAACGGTCAGGACACTGGGCTCATTACCAGAACCTCATGTTCATCACAGAAAGTGAAAAGCGCATGTTTGCAATTAAACCAATGAACTGTCCTGGAGCCCTTGAGATTTTCAAGAGCCGTCAGCGTTCATATAAAGATCTTCCTCTTCGACTTGCAGAGTTTGGTCACGATGTTCGTAATGAACCAAGCGGAACCTTGCATGGTGTTATGCGTGTTCGTGGCTTTGTTCAGGACGACGCTCATATTCTTTGTACCGAAGATCAGCTTGGTGCAGAAGTAGCAAAATTCTGTAAGCTTTTGAAAAAGGTTTACCACGACTTTGGTTTTGATGATCTTGTTGTAAAGTTCTCTACAATGCCTGAAGATCACGTAGGTGACCTTGCAACCTGGGAACGTGCCGAAAAGCAGCTTAGCGATGCCTGTCACGAAGCAGGTCTTGAATACGAAATCCAGCCGGGCGAGGGTGCCTTCTACGGTCCAAAGCTTGAATTCAAACTTTACGACTGTATCGGCCGCGAATGGCAGTGTGGTACTATTCAGGTAGACTATCAGCTTCCAAGTGCCGAACGCCTTGACGCAACTTACATTGGAGCCGATAACCAGAAACATCACCCTGTAATGCTTCACCGTGCAATCTTGGGTTCGTTCGAACGCTTCTTAGGTATTCTTATAGAAAACTTTGCCGGAGCCTTCCCAACCTGGCTTGCCTTTGAGCAGGTTGCCGTTGTGCCAATTTCAAGCGAGTTTGACGACTATGCAAAGCAGATAAACGAAGAACTTTTAGCTCACGATATCCGCTCAAATGCATACCTCGAAGACGAGAACATGAAGGCAAAGATTAAGCGCATTTCCATGGAGCACAGAACACCATATATTCTTGTAGTAGGCCAGAAAGAAAAAGACGAAGGCACAGTTTGTATCCGCTACCGCTTCTCCAGTCAGAAGCCGCAGGAAACAATGAAGCTTGCAGACTTCATAGCCTATGTAGAAGATAAGGTGAACACACACTTTATTGGAATCTAAAATACAAAGCACTGACATAAAAAGTCAGTGCTTTTTTTTATGCTATCGGGCAAGAGGGATTTGAACCCCCGACATGCGCCCAATAGGAAATCCGTTAAAAAAAATTGCGCCAGCAATTTTTTAGGATTCTCCGACCAAGCGCTCCGAACGAGCGTGAGCGAGAGAGACCTAACAGGATGTCGGGGGCCCCATGCACGTGGTTAAATAAAAAAGCCTTCCTAAACGGAAGGCTTTATCGGGCAAGAGGGATTTGAACCCCCGACATCCTGGTCCCAAACCAGACGCGCTACCAGCTGCGCTATTGCCCGTAGGTTTATATAATATATATTATATCGAGCTTTTGTTCAAGTACTTGATACTGGATTTTTGTTATTTTTTTAAGTTGTTATTCTATATTAAGAAATCTCATAATTTCCAAATTTAAAGCTTTCATTTACAGCTGCAGTTTTTTCTTTTATGTTAAGGAATTCTTTTGCAATTATAGGATCAAAATGTGTTCCCATTCCAGATTCTATAATAGAGTAAGCTTCTTCGTATGTCATTGGAGATTTGTAAACTCGCGGAGAAACAAGAGCATCAAAAACATCGGCAATTGCCATAATTCGGGCACAGACAGGAATGGATTCAGCTTTTAATTTATCAGGATAACCAGCTCCATCCCATCTTTCATGATGGTGTGTTGCAATATCTGCTGTTATTTGAATATATTCAGGATCTTCATAACCATCAAGAATTTCATGAACAATTCTTCCGCCTTCTGAAGCATGTCTTTTCATTAATTCAAATTCTTCTTTTGTAAGCTTTCCTGGTTTTTTAAGTACTGCATCGGGAACAACAATTTTTCCAATATCATGCATTGGTGCTGCGCGTTTTAAAAATCTTATATATTTTGGAGTTATTATTTCCGGATATATATTGTTTTTCATAAGCTGTACGGCAATAAGTTCAACATACGCTCTTGTTCGGCGAACATGTTCTCCTGTATCTTCATCACGGTTTTCAACAAGGTTTGAAAGACTTTCAATAGTGTGATTCTGCATCTTAATAACTTCGAGCTTTGAATTCTGGGCTTCGTGAACCTGATTAATAAGTTCCTCTTCTTTTTCACTAAGCTTGAATTCTGTGTTATCAAGAGTTTCTTCAAGATTTCTGTTTGCTTCAATAAACATTATTAGAAATGCAATTGTATAACCGGCATTTACTAAAGAAATTCCATAATATAAAATTTGAATAATATGTAAAATCTGAGGGAAAATCAGAAAACTCAATATAGGAAAAATCTTTTGTTTTGGAATTGTTTTTCGATTTAAAACCATATAAATAAATAAATGAATATATAAAAGAGTATCAATTACAACAGGAATAAAAAAATACTTTCCTCTGGTATAATTATTGTTTGAATCAATACTATAAAGAATGTTTAAGAAAGGTGTTAATAAGAGCGAAGAAAAATAAATAATTGAACTTGCTATCAACGAAATTTTAATTACATTTTTATATTTTTCTTGATTAAGGGAATTGATAATATAAAAGCCAGAACAGAAGATAATTAGAAACGACATTGCATAAAATATGAACATTGCAACAGGAAGAATTATAAAGTTTTTCTGATGTGTGTTTCCTTCAAAAATCCAGGTAAAAATATCTGCCGCAGACATAACGATATTTGAGATTAACATCAAATTAAACCATATACGAACTTTACGGTTTATAACGTGTCTGATTACTGTTGAAAAGACTAGAATTATTCCCAGAGAAATATTATAAATATCAAGAGTGATATTTGCTGTAACTAACATTTTCTAATACCTTAACTTATTTATTAGTATTATTTTACTACAAGAATGTAAAAAATAAAACTATTTTTTTGTAAAACCTTTAACTAAAAAAAGACCTGATGTTTTATTGCACCAGGTCCATAGATTCCCGTGTCAAGCACGGGAATGACATGTAGTGTCATTGTCGGGCGTGACCCGACAATCTTTTATTAGTTTGCTTTTTTCTGCTTAGAGAATGTCTGAATACCTTCAATTACAAGGATAACTGCAAGTACAGTCATTGCAAGAGCGAAAATCAGCTGGAACCAGTTGCCCCAGAAGAATGCTCCTTCGGCACCGGCAGCCATTGCTCCAATCTTCTTTACAATTGTAAGAATCAAAGAAGTCAATGTTGCAGCAAGCATGAAAATCATTGGAATGAAGAACATCTTGTTGTTCTTTCCTGCATTTCCAAGCCATGCAGCAACTGCCATCAAAGCAATACCTGCAAGAAGCTGGTTAGCAGCACCAAACAATCCCCAGATTGCAGAAAGCTTAAGTCCACCAAGAACACATCCGATTATAACCATCAAAGTTGTACCGAACAATGGGTGAGCTAAAACTTTGCGAACGCCTGTTGC
>JAFZWX010000113.1 GCA_017617145.1 Treponema sp.
CTAGGGCGGATTAGACATATTCACAAAAAACTCTTTTTCCTATAAAATCTTAATATGAATATAATTGTTGTTGGCAGTGGTGGTCGTGAGCACACCATTTGCTGGAAACTTGCTCAGAGTTCTTTGGTTGATAAAATTGTGGTTGTGCCTGGAAACGGTGGAACTGCAAAAGAATCAAAATGCGTTAATGTAAATCCTAAAGATTGTGATTATATTGCAGAAGGAGAAAATCCTTGTGTTGCAATTGCTAAGCACGAAAATTGCCGCATGGCTGTAATCGGACCGGAAGATCCTTTGGCCGAAGGAATTGCCGATGATTTTTGGGCAGCTGACATTCCTTGTGTTGGTCCTAAAAAAGCAGGTGCTCAGCTTGAAGCAAGTAAAGACCTTTCAAAATCATTCATGAAAAAATATGGCGTTGCGTGTCCTTCCAGTGAAACTTTTGTAAATAAAGATGCCGCCATTGAATATATTAAAAAGCACGGCGCTCCGATTGTTGTAAAAGCAGACGGGCTTGCTGCAGGTAAAGGCGTTGTTGTTGCTGCTACTGTTGAACAGGCTATACAGGCTGTAGAAGACATGATGGGTAACGGTAAAGTTGGCGATGCCGGTAAAAAGCTTGTAATGGAAGAGTATCTCGAAGGTATTGAGATTTCTGTTCTGGCAGCTGTTTCTGTTACTCCGGAATCTGCTCTGGCTGGTAATGCTACTATTGTTCGGTTCCTGCCTGCCCGTGACCACAAGCGTCTTTTAGATGGAGCTAAGGGACCTAACACCGGCGGTATGGGTGCTGTCTGTCCGCTTGATGATGTTACTCCAAAAATGATGGAGCAGTTTGATACTGATATTTTACAGCCTACACTCAACGGTCTTATTAAAGAAAAGTTTGATTACCGCGGATTTATTTTCTTTGGTGTAATGCTCACAAAAACAGGGCCAAAACTTCTTGAATATAATGTTCGTCTTGGTGACCCAGAAACTCAGGCTGTTCTTCCGCTTATGGATTTTGATTTTGCTTCTATGTGTACTGCAATTTTGAACGGCACACTCAAGGATTTTGACTTTAAGTGGAAGCCTGGTTATCAGGTTGCGCCGGTTGTTGTTAGCGGAGGTTATCCTGAAGCTTACAAAAAGGGATACGAAATTACCTTTAATGAAATGCTTCTTAAACAAAGTGGTGCAAAGGTATTTATTGCAGGTGCACAGACTGGTCGCCGTGGAGATAGTCGTCAGGACAATCTTCTTACTAGCGGCGGACGTGTTCTTGCCTGCAGTGCTTATGGCGAAACTTTTGAAGATGCCTGGAAGCATGCCTACGAAGGAATTTGCGGCGTTAAGTTTGAAAACAGCTTCTACCGAAAGGATATTGGTTTGCCGGGCGCTGCTGAGAGCGGAAAACTATAGAGAGATTACCGGGTCAAGCCCGGTAATGACAGATTTGTCATTGAGGTAAGGGAAGTGGTGTCATTGTCGGGCTTGACCCGACAATCCCTTACAAGTACTTTAGTAATTCTTTTCGAACATCATCCAATCTGGCGTCGCTTAAGCCAAAGTCCATTTGTTTGTAGCTCCAGGCGGCGCGGCCAATTCCGTTGCGATTGAATATTTCTGAAACATAGCGATACCAAGTAATTGTATCTGGAATATTAGCTTTTTCTATTACACCATATTCTCCGCAGTAAAGATAAGTGTTTCGTTCATCTGCAATTTGAATTGCCTCGGCAAAAATCGATTCAAAATATTTTTCATCAAGAATGGCGTTAGGGTCAAAGCCTTCAAAAACAGTTCCCTTTTGTCCGCAGTATTTTTCTGTTAGTTCTGTATAATCTTTGAAGGTTGAGTTGAGCTTAAAGCGGAAGCTTGTGTCCATTTTTTCAATCCAGCCTGCACCCTGATGTGTAAAAAGCAGTGGGTCGTAGCAGTGGAAATTGTAAACAATATTTTCGTCATAAGGTGGGTCAAGGTCTTTTACCGAAGCAAGTGAATTGTTCCAGTAACTTCCAACAAGGATTTTTATAGTTGGAGCAATTGCCCTGATTTTTTGAATACAAGTTTTTGCAATTGCATTCCAGGTTTTGCAGTAAGACTGGTCGGTAACCTCGTTTAAAAGTTCAAAGCAAAGTTCATTTTTGCTGTCATCAAAATATGTTGCAAAGCGGCGGGCAAACTGTTCCCAAAGTTTATAAAAGCGTTCCTGATATTTTGGGTTTTCAAAAAATCCTGTTTCTTTATGGGCAGCATCAAAACTAAAGCCGGCAGTTTTATGTAAATCAAGAATTATGTTCAGATTGTATTTTTTGCACCAGTCAAAGGCGCGGGCAATTCTGTCGTAGCCTGCTTCTATTGGGGTGCCATCGGAAGTTTCTACAAGATTGTAATCAATTGGAAGACGAACGTGATCAAGGCCCCATTCACTTATTGTTTTAAAATCATTTTCTGTAATAAAGGTGTCGAACCTGTTCTGAGAATAATCACACTGGCTGAACCATCCGCCTAAATTTACTCCGTGCATAAAACCGTCAAATCTTTTCATATTTACCTCAGTCTTAAGAATAGCATATCATTTGATTTCAGTCAAAAATACTTTTTGACTTATGCTAATTCGTGGTTTAAAATAAAAATTACAAAAAAAACTTTGAGGTAATAAAATGGCAAAAACAGCAAAAGATGTCATGCAGATGATTAAAGACAATGACATCAAAATGGTCGATTTTAAAATGGTTGATATTAACGGACAATTCCGTCACGTTACTATTCCTGCACAAAATTTCAACGAAGACACAATGAAGGACGGTGTTGGCTTTGACGCTTCCAACTACGGATACGCTGTAGTAGAAAAGTCGGACATGGTATTTATTCCTGACCCTGATACAGCACTCATTGATCCGTTCTGCGAAATTCCAACTCTTTCTATGACCGGAAACGCAATGATTATTGATTATCCGAACAACCGCCCGCTTGCACAATATCCGCGAAACATTGTTCTTGCAGCAGAGCAGTACATGAAAGACACAGGCATTGCAGACGAAATGTTAATTCTGCCGGAGTTTGAATTCTACTTATTTGACGATGTAGCATGGAATGTAAGCCACAATCAGATCAGCGCCGAAATTGATGCAAATCAGGCTCCATGGAATACAAACAACGAAGGCTACGGAAATGTTATTGGCCACCAGAAGGCCTACCACATTGCAAAACCTCTGGACACAAGTTTTGAATGCCGAAGCGAAATGTGTATGGAAATTGAAAAGGCAGGCATTCCTGTAAAATATCATCACCCGGAAGTTGGTGCTGCTGGTCAGTTTGAAATTGAACCAAAGCTTGGCAAAATGAGCAAAATGGCAGACGGCACAATGATGATTAAATATATTATCCGTAACGTTGCTGCAAAATACGGAAAGACTGCAACATTTATGCCAAAGCCTGTTTATAACGAAGCAGGAAGCGGTATGCACGTTCACATGCTGCTTCTCAAAAACGGACAGCCTGTATTCAGCGACGACAACGGATATTCTCACCTTAGCGAAACTGCACACTTCTTTATGGGAGGACTTTTGAAGCACATAAGCGCTTTGTGTGCCCTTACAAATCCAAGTACAAACTCTTTCAAACGTCTTGTTCCTGGTTTTGAAGCACCTGTTACAGTTGGTTATGCAACTTCAAACCGCTCAGCAGTAATTCGTATACCTGCTTATGCTAAAACTCCAAACATGCGCCGCTTTGAGCTTCGTAACCCTGATGCAACCTGTAACCCATACTTTGCATACGCTGCAATTTTGATGGCTGGTCTTGATGGAATTAAAAACAAGATTGACCCTCACAAAAACGGCTGGGGTCCTTATGATGTAAACTTGTACACACTGAGCGACAAAGAAAAGAAAAAGCTTAAGCAGCTTCCAACACGCTTAGATGATGCTCTGGACGCTCTGGAAAAAGACCACGCATTCTTAACAGAAGGCGGAGTATTCCCAGAAGAACTTTTACAGAACTTTATAAAAACAAAGCGTACGGAACTTGCACAATTCAATGCAATTCCGCACCCTGCTGAGTTTGATAAGTACTTCAACTGTTAAAAGATTGTCGGGTCAAGCCCGACAATGACACACGCAGTCAAGCCCGACAATGACACACGCTGTCACACACGACAATGACAAAGTATGTCATTCCCGGGCTTGACCTGGGAATCTCTTACTCACAGACACTCCGTCCCCAACTTCATAAAACGTAGTTTCAAATTCTTTATTCTTTTTTAAAAAATCAATATACTTGCGGATTTTCTTTACCAGTTTGATTGTGCTGTAGTTGTGTGTCAGCGTAAGGTCGTCTACCATTCCATGAAACGAAAGATTGTCGCTTATAAAAACTCCGCCAGATGCAAGGTTTGCCTTATATTTTTCAAAAAAGTTTATATACTGAGCTTTTGCTGCATCAATAAAAATCAGGTCAAACTGGCCGTCCAACTCTAATTGAAGGGCATCGGTATTTATTGCTTTTATGCGACCATCCAGTCCACTGTCGTGAATATTTTGAAGTGCACGTATATGGCGGTCAATATCAAGTTCAATTGTAGTAACTGTAACATCTGGAGCAACTTTAGCAAACTCAATCGCCGAAAAACCTATTGCCGTACCTATTTCGAGAATCCGTTTTATATTGTGTTCTTTTATATAAGTGCAGATAAAATCTATTCCGCCGTCCCGCATGATAGGAATGGAATTTTTTGCTGCATAAAGTTTGATGTCGTCAATGTTGTTCATAAACAAAGATATTTTATCATAATTGAAAATCTCACGTCAAATCATTAGAATGTGGACATATATTGCTGCAACGGTGCAGCTGGAGGAACCCCCTATGACCAACTTACCTGAACTTTTTGGAAGTCTTGTATTTAATCAAACTGTAATGAAAGAAATGCTGCCACCAAAAACGTTCACGGCTCTAAAGCATACAATGAATGAGGGAACTCCGCTCGACTTAGATGCCGCAAATCAGATTGCCGAAGCTATGAAAAACTGGGCAATTTCTAAAGGTGCAACCCACTATTCACACTGGTTCCAGCCGCTCACAGGAATTACCGCCGAAAAACACGACTCCTTTTTGACACCAGCCGATGAAGGCAAAATCATAATGAGCTTTAGCGGAAAGGAACTTATTAAAGGTGAGCCGGATGCTTCAAGTTTTCCAAATGGCGGAAAGCGTTCTACTTTTGAAGCACGCGGTTATACTGTCTGGGATCCTACAAGCTATCCTTTTGTAAAAGACCATACTCTTTGTATTCCTACAGCCTTCTGTTCTTATAACGGTGAAGCTCTCGATAAAAAAACACCGCTGCTCCGTTCTATGGAAGCGCTGAATGAACAAAGTCTTCGCATACTTAAACTGTTCGGTAAAAAACCAAAGCATGTTACAACAACAATGGGTCCTGAACAGGAGTACTTCCTTATTGACGAAAAGCTTTACCAGAAACGCAAGGATCTTAAAATGTGTGGCCGGACTTTGTTTGGTGCGCGCCCTGTAAAAGGTCAGGAAATGGATGACCAGTATTTTGCTGCAATCAAACCGCGCGTTATTGAATATATGGAAGATTTGAATACAGAGTTATGGAAGCTTGGCATTTACGCAAAAACAGAACACAATGAAGCAGCTCCTGCTCAGCACGAAATGGCTCCTATTTTTACAACAAGTAATCTTGCTGCAGATCAGAATCAACTTACAATGGAAATTATGAAAAAGGTTGCACGCCGCCATGGACTATTGTGTCTGCTCCACGAAAAACCTTTTGAAGGAGTAAACGGAAGCGGTAAGCACAACAACTGGTCAATTGCAACAGACGACGGTGAAAATCTTTTTGCACCTGGAAAAACTCCTCGCGACAATGCACAGTTCCTTTTGTTCCTTACTGCTGTAATTAAGGCAGTAGATGAAAATCAGGATTTGCTGCGCTACTCTGTTGCAAGTGCCGGAAACGACCACCGTCTTGGTGCAAACGAAGCGCCTCCTGCAATTATGTCAATTTATGTTGGCGACGAGCTTCAGGCAATTTTGGAATCTATAAAAGCCGGCAAAACCTACGACGGAAAAAAGCGCGGCAAAATGACAATCGGTGTAGATGTACTTCCACCAATTCCAAAAGATTCAACAGACCGCAACAGAACTTCTCCGTTTGCATTTACAGGTAACCGCTTTGAGTTCCGTTCTGTTGGAAGTGCACTTTCTATCAGCGGACCAAATACAATCTTAAATGCTATCCTTGCTAACTCTTTGTGCGACTTTGCCGAAGAGCTTGAAAAATCAAATGATTTTGATGCCGATTTACAAAAGCTTATCAAACGCGAAATTACTGCACACTGGCGCATTCTGTTCAACGGAAACGGCTACGGTAAAGAATGGATTGAAGAAGCAGAAAAGCGTGGTCTTAAAAACTACCGCACAACTCCAAAAGCAATCGAACATTACATTGATGAAAAAAATATAAAGCTCTTTACCCGCATGGGCATTTACACCCCGGAAGAAATGAAGAGCCACTACGACATCAAGCTTGAAAAATACTGCCAGGTTGTAAACATTGAAGTTAACACAATGCTCGAAATGGTTCAAAAAGATATTATTCCTGCAGCTTTTAAGTATATGAATGTACTTGCCGACACAGAGTTTAAAATGCAGCGCGTATTCAGCCTTTGTGACGCAGGCCTTAAACTTATGGGTCGATTAAACACACTCATAAACGATCTTTCAAACAAAGCAAACAAACTTTCGGTAGAGCACGACAAAACAAACAAAATTGCCGACCTTATGAAGCGTGCACATTCTTACGCCAAGGTAATTTTGCCAGCCATGGAACAGGTTCGCGCCGTTGCCGACCAGATTGAACCGCTGCTTGGCGAAGAATACAAACCTTTTCCAAGCTACGAAGATTTGCTGTACAGCGTACAATAAGTACAATAAGAACTATTGCGCAGACATTCAAAAATTTGTTATACTAAACTCACTTCAAAAAGGGGCTGTAGCTCACCTGGCTAGAGCGCTACAATGGCATTGTAGAGGTAGTCGGTTCAAGTCCGATCAGCTCCAAATTAAAAAGAATTTGACGGTATTGCAATCCTGTGTTATTCTTATAGTTGACAGTTGTTATCAAAACAATCGTAGTACAAATCTTAGGAAGTAAAGCCATGAAGTTTTTTGATACTCATGCCCACATCGGGCTTATATACGATGATCCTATTGAACAATTACGCGTAATTCAGAAAGCCAAACAGGCCGGAGTTCAGCGAATTGTCAGCATTAATAACAGCCTTATGGATTTTCCAAAGGTGTATAATTCTCTTAAATCAGTTCCTGGACTGTACCACGCAGTTGGCGTTGCTCCGTCTGAAGTAACAAATCCTGGCCCAGATTACGCTGCAACAATCGAAAAATATCTTGAGCTCCCGAATGTAGTTGCAGTTGGCGAAACTGGTCTGGACTATTACAAACAATTTGGAGACAAGCGTTCACAAATTGAACTTTTTATTACTCAACTCGAAATAGCTCAGAAGCATAATCTTCCTGTAATTATTCACAATCGTGATGCAGGCCGTGATGTTTATGATGTTTTAACTGAACGACTGCCAGATTCAGGTGCAATTTTACATTGTTATTCTGAAGATGCCGAATATGCGCAGAAGTGTCTTGATAAAAATATATGGTTCAGCTTTGCAGGAAACTTGACATACCGCAATGCACGAAACTTACACGAAACAGTTTTGAACATTCCGATAGACCGCATTTTGATTGAAACAGAAAGTCCGTTTATGATTCCGGCAGAGTACCGCGAAAAAAAGCGTACAATGCCTGCATATCTTCCATCTACAGCAAATTTCCTTGCCGAAATGCTCGATATGGATCTGGAAGAATTAAGCGAACAGCTCTGGAAAAACAGCTGCAAGGCATTTAAGCTACCTGAATAGCGCGGTCCCTGTGCTTCGACAGGCTCAGCAACCACGGGTCGAAAGGCCGTAAATATGGAACTATACCACAAAGTCAAAATCGGAAATCTCGAACTCAAAGGCAACCTCTTTCTGGCTCCTGTTGCAGGCTACAGCGACAGTGCATTTCGTTCTGTATGCATAGAAAACGGAGCCTGTTTTACATATACCGAAATGGTAAGTGCAGAAGCTCTTGTTCGCAAAAACCTGAAAACTGAAATTTTAATGCGCCGTGCCTGCAATGAAGCAGCTTATGCTGTACAGATTTTTGGTGGAGAACCTGAAATTATGGCACAAGCAGCACAAATTGTCCTTGAAAAAACAAATTGTGAATGTATAGATATAAACTGTGGCTGCCCGGTACCAAAAATTGTAAAAACAGGTGCTGGTTCGGCTTTGACACGTGACCCCGACAGGCTTTTTAAGGTTGTAGAGGCAGTTGTAAAGGCCGTAACGGTCCCTGAGCCTGTCGAAGGGCCAACAAAAGGTCCAACCCCCGTTACAGTAAAAATCCGCTCTGGCTGGGAGCAAAAGCAAATAACCTGGCCCGAAGCCGCTCTTGCCGCCCTCGAAGCAGGTGCAAGTGCCATAACAATTCATCCAAGAACTAAAGCTCAAGGCTACGAAGGTCATTCCGACTGGAATATTATGCACGAGCTTGTAGAATTAGTTCAAAAATGGGAAAAACAGAATAGCCCTGACCTTCACATTCCTGTTTTTGGCAGCGGAGACCTTTTTAAGCCCGAAGATGCCCTAAAAATGCTTGAAGAAACAGGTGTAGATGCCGTTATGTTTGCCCGTGGAGCAATGGGAAATCCTTTTATTTTCCGCGATACAACTTCTCTGCTTACAACCGGTACATACGAGCCGGTTCCAGCTTCAGTGCGCATAAAAACAGGCTTTGCAGAACTTGAACGTCTTGCTGCAGAAACTAATGAACAGCATGCCTGTCTTGAAATGCGTAAAAGATTCCATGCCTATTCCAAAGGAATCCCAAACGGCGGACCACTACGCAATGCAATTGTTCATGCCGCAACAATTCAAGATTATAAAAACATCTTCGAAGGCCTATATTAAATGGCATGTATTTTATCAAAAAGTCGTTGTATTTAATCAAAAAATCGTTTGTTTTTTACCGATTCCCGTGTTATCTTTATATAAGGGTTGTTTTTTACAAAACTTCAGAATTGAGGTGGTATAACAGCCTTTTTCCTGTGTACACAGGATTAAAACTAAAAACGGAGCAATATTTTTGTTTCCAAGGAGAATTATTATGGAAAAATCAATAAACGCAGTTGGATTTACATTAGAACAAAAACAGTCTGACATGATAGATTCAAAACTTAAAAGAATTTCTTATGCCGAAGACCTTATTATAAATCTTACAATGAGAATTAAACATGATAAAGCTTATTCCGTTGAAACAACAGTAAATTTCCGCTGGGGTTCACAAGCACATGTTTCAAATGAAGACTTTGATTTTGGTGCAGCATTAAACAAAAACATGGACATGCTCGACCAGAAGATTAACAAAGAAAAGGAAAAGAAACAGGAGAAATAGAAAAAGTCTTGAGTTTGTGACCGTAGTAGAAAATGCCTTCGGCTAACTTCCTTTTGTTGGTCGAAGGCATTTTCTGCGAAAGGGAACAAACTCATATAAAAATTCATATTATTTCCTATTGCTCTTTTCTTTCATTTTGTATAGTATAACTGTATGGCGGAGAAAAAATTCAGTGTTTTGGACTTGCTCGACCTGGAGCTTTCGGGACACGATGCCTTGCAATTAAAATGTATTGCAGGACGTCGCGGACTTCCTCGTGCAATTACAATTCCAGAAATAAACCGTCCCGGTCTTGCACTTTCGGGTTTCTTTGAAAACTTTGCAGGTGACAGAGTTCAGCTTTTTGGCCGCGGAGAAACAGCCTATCTTTATAAACTTCACAAAGAAAAAAATACCGAAACATTAAAAACCTTTTTCAAACCTGGAATTCCTTGCTGTGTATTTACCTATAACTGCGAACCAACAGAAGAATTCCGTGAGCTTGCCGAAGAAAACTGCTGCCCTATTTTACAGACAGACCTTTCATCTACAGAATTCACAACACGCCTTACCCGTGTTTTTTCAAATATTTTTGCGCCACACAAAACTTTCCACGGAGTTTTAGTTGAAGTTTACGGTATTGGTATTCTTCTTTCGGGTCACTCGGGTGTTGGTAAAAGTGAAACAGCTCTTGAACTTGTAGAACGCGGACACCGTCTTGTTGCAGATGACATTATAGAAATCCGCTGTGTAAACGGAAATACAATTCTTGGTCGTGGTGCAAATACAACAATCAGTCACCACATGGAAATCCGCGGACTTGGTATTATTAATATTTCACAGCTCTATGGAGTAGGTGCAATCCGAAACCAAAAGGAAGTTCAGCTCATAGTTCAGCTTGAAGACTGGGATTCAAGCAAAGCCTACGATCGTCTTGGAACAGAGCAGGCTTACCAGGAACTGCTTGGTGTAAAAATCCCTGTAATCGAAATTCCTGTTCGACCTGGACGAAACCTTCCTATTATTATTGAAGCTGCTGCCATGAATGAACGCCTTAAGGATATGGGTTACAACGCTGCCAAAGACTTTAATGAAAATGTACTTAAATGGATTGAAACCGGTGATGCAAAAACTGCATACTATGGTCACGATAATTCATACTAAAAAATATATTAAGGCAGAAATGCCGGGGAAATTATTATGATTGAGAAAATTCTTACTGTTCAAAACCGAGCTGGTATTCACGCCCGTCCGGCTGCTATTATTGCACAAACAGCAAACAAGTTTGAAGCCGAAATCACACTTACACGCGATGATACAACAGTAAATGCAAAATCTATTATGGGTGTAATTGCAATGGGTGCAGGTTACAATACCCAGATGACTATGAATGTCGAAGGTCCTGATGAATCAGAAGCTGCCGCTACAATTGAGGCCCTTTTTGAATCAAAGTTTGAAGAAGAATAATTAATCCCAAAAACAAAGGATTTATTCAGGAGGCATTATGAAAGGTATAACCGATAGACAAAAAGAAGTTCTAACTTTTATTTCTTCATTTACAGATGCAAACGGATATCCACCAACAGTCAGAGAAATCAGCGAACATTTTGATATTTCTATCCGTGCAGTTCAGGATCATATTCTTGCTCTTCAGAAAAAAGGATTTTTGTCTCAGGCACAAAAACGAGCGCGTTCTATAAAAGTAATTTCTGATTCAGGAGAATCTGTTCCTTTTGTTGGCCGCGTTCCTCTTCTTGGTACTGTTGCAGCCGGTAAACCTCTCCTTTGCGAAGAAAATCTAGACGGATATTTAAACCTTACAGAACCATTTGTTCGCCCGGGAAAAAGTTATTTTGCACTGCGCGTTCGTGGACAAAGTATGATAAATGCAGGGATTCTTGAAGGAGACCTTGCTGTAATAGAACAGGCGAGCACTGCTGTAGACGGTCAGATTATTGTTGCAGTAATTGATGACGCCATTACATTAAAACGATATTACAAGGAAGCCGGAAGAGTTCGTCTTCAGCCGGAAAATCCTTCTTTCCAGCCTATTTATTGTGACGACCTTCGAATTGTTGGCATTCTTTCAAATATCGTAAGAACTTACTAAAAAGGCGTTGCCATAAAAACGAGCCAATGACACCACCGGTTTATTTATATAATGGACCCGAATTTGGTCAGCGGGATGAAGCTGTAGAAGCTGTAATCAAAACACTGGAAAAAAAATTCGGCGAAAGTGAACAGCATATTTATTATCTCAATGAGACATCTCTTGGACAGGTGCTTTCTGTTTTGGATAACGGGAATCTGTTTTCAAGTGCAACCTGTGTCATTTGTAAAAATGCAGAGCTGCTTAAGAAAAAAGAAGATATAACTCTTGTTGAAGACTGGATTAAATCTGTTCAAGATTCAGGAGAAGAAAGTTCTGTCCTTATTTTTGTTTCTGATGAAATTTCTGTAGATTCTAAACTCGACAAGCTTATACCGCCTTCAAATAAAAAGAAATTCTGGGAAATGTTTGACAACCAGAAGATTCCCTGGCTTACTGATTATTTTCGTAAAAACGGTTATGGGCTTGAACCAGATGCAGCCCAGATGATTCTTGATATGGTCGACAACAATACAATGGCTCTCAAGAATGAATGCTCTCGTTTTTTCCTATGTCTTGAAAAGGGCAAAATTGTTACCCCTGAAGATGTAGATTCCTTCCTCACTCACAACCGCGAAGAAAATGCCTTTACGCTTTTTAAGCAAATGGTGACTACTGCAGATTCTGCCGAAAAACGCTTTTCCGATTCTCTTGAAGTTTTACAGGGTATTCGACTTTCAAAAGATAATTCTTCTGTAATGATAATTGCGGGGCTTTCTTCTTGTTTTAGAAAACTTGTTTTATGGCATAAGTTGCAAAACGAAAGCAATGGTGGTTATGGAGCAGATGAATCAACCTTAAAATCAAATGGATTTGGCAGTAATCTTTTGCAAAATCAATATAGAAAAGCATCAAAAATCTGGACAATCGGACAGGCAACCGCAATACTTGCAATTCTGGCTTCTACCGACATGCAGATTCGCTCAGGCGGTACAATGATGGAAGATGTTCTTCTTCAAAAGATGCTTTTCGAAATTATTGTAAAAAAAGGTGCTACCCTCGCCACAGCGGAATACTAGCGGTCCCTGAGCCTGTCGAAGGGCAACTACAGTTCCAATTTATTTAATAATTCCTTCAGCGCCACCAGCTCTTCTTTTGTCAGCGTCAATCCTTTTCCCATTTTCTGATGATCAGGCGACCAGCTGCGTAAATCGTATTTTGCAGGACGTCCGCCCCACGAAACAAGATTCAATTCCATATTCCAGCCGCCTTTTCCTTCGGCAACCAGACCAAGGCTTTGTTCTATAGAAAATGAAAAATCTTCTGCCATTATGTACCTCCAAGTAATTGGTTCATGTGGTAAAAAATTACTCACGCGAAGAACCCTGTTTTGCTCCACTAGACGAAGAGGGCGTTCCGCAAAACAGGAACCTTCGCTCCGCAATTTTTTACAACCTTTCCTATTACTTATACATAATAATATCACATATTTTCTATATAACGAGCCTTTTTTTACTGAAATTTAGTTAAAATGCCGATAATAAAGTTGTAAGATTGTATTTTATGAGTTAAAATAATAGTAATCTTTAAAATGTGAGGATTAATATGAAAAAACTAGCTTTTTGGGCTCTTTCGGTTTTCTTAATCCTTTCGCTTATTTCCTGCGGTTCAAAAAAACCTGCAGAAGAAGTAGCGGAACCAGAACCACCGGCAGTTGAAGAAACTGTTCAAGAAACTATCGAAGAGACAATCTCTGAACCTATCGAGGAAACAGTAAAAGAAACTTTTTCTCAGGCTGCACTAGACGTTGCTTTGGATAATATGGACAATGCTCGTCAAAATGCAATAGACTCTGATGCCGAAGAATATGCTCCAGACTATTTAGATTCGTTAGACGAAGCTTATTATGATCTTCTTGACAGAGCAGACGAAGGTGAAGATGTTACAGATGAATGTAATGCCCTTGCAAAATGGTATGAAGCTTTAGCCGCTTATGTAAAAGCCCTTGATGCAAAAGAAACAATTGATGACTATGATCTTCCTCCTCTTGCACAGGCTGCTTATAACAAAGGATGCGATGATTTAGATGCTTTTGAGGAACTCTTCTATGAAGAAGATGCAAGTGCCGATGAAATGCTTGCAAAAGGAACTTCTGCCTATGCAAGTTTCAAAACAGTTCTTGTAGCACTTTACAAAGACATTGCAAAAGATGCCCGTGCAGATGCCCTTGAAGCAAAGAAAGATGCAGACTCTGTAAAAGCTGCTGTTTCAGAAAAACGAGAATATACACGTGGTGTTGAATTATTCAAAAAAGGTGATGCAAGCTACTCTATGAACGGATACGAAGCTGCTTGTGATGCATACGATGAAGCATATTATATCTTCAACACTCTTTATGTAGATATTGCTATAAAACGTTCCAAAGCTCTTGCCGCAATTGAAGCTGCAAAGCAGAGTGTAGAAGCCAGTGCTGCAATCGCAGAAGAAGCAGACCTTGAAGCTCCTCTTACCAGCGAAGTTGACGGTATTGAAGATGAAGATGCTGTTCTTCTTGAAGAAGATGACTATGCAGATCCAGAAGATGCCGAGATTTATCTTGACGAAGAACTCTCTATCGGAGGTGATGCAAAATGAAAAAGTTAGTATTGATTTTTATGGCAGTTTTGATGACTGCTTCGGTTTTTGCTGTAAGTTATAAGAACAACACATATCAAAAGCTTGCCGACGAATATACAAAAAAGGCCGAAAAAGCCATGGATGCCGGTGAATATGATGATGCAATCAAATATTCTGAAGAAGCACAGAAGAACGCCGAGCTTTCTAAAGCCTTTGTAGCAAGAATGCTCGCTATGGGTGAAGCAGAAGATAATATCAAGCTTGCAAAAAATAAGATTGCCTGGGCCGAAAAAATTGATGCTCCAAACATCTATCCAATGGCATATACAGCAGCAAAAGAAAATCTTGCAAATGCAGAAACTTCTTTTGAAGCAGAAGAATGGGGTCGTGCAAATGAATATGCAAAACTTTCTCTTGCATCTCTTGAAGGTGTTACAGAAACAACTCCTCTTCCTGCAGAATACATAGTTCGTCCTTGGGCAGAAACAAAAGACTGTTACTGGAATATTTCTGGTCGTCCTTATGTTTACAACAACCCATTGCTTTGGGAAAACCTGTATCAGGCAAACAAATCAAAAATGCCAAAACCTGAAGATCCAAACTTGATTCTTCCTGGTATGAAGATGAGTATTCCAAGCCTCACTGGTGAATACAGAACTGGTACATACGATCCTAAAAAGGAATATGATACTTACGGAAAATAAATAGATTGTCGGGTCAAGCCCGACAATGACACGTCATTGCGAGCGAAGCGCGGCAATCCACAAATAGATTGCCACGTCGCTACGCTCCTCGCAATGACACCATATGTCATCCCCGGACTTGATCCGGGGATCTTTTTTTTAAATAAAACATCATCGCTGTAGACATAAGTGCATGAGGAAATTGATCTGTGCCCATATCCTGTTCAATCTGGCTCACCGGCACTTTAATTACATTTACAAATTCATCATTATCAAGATTCTGTGTGTTGGTGCATTCAAGTTCCTGTGCCAAATAAATGTGTACATGATTCGAAAAAAGCGCTGGATTCGGATTTACCATACCAAGCTTTGTAAGTTTACCGGCAACACAACCAGTTTCTTCAAGCAGTTCGCGTCTGGCAGCAGTCTCCGGCTCTTCTCCCCTGTCAATCACACCACCTGGAAATTCAACACTAAGGCATTTTGAACCATGACGCCATTGCTTTACCATATAAAAATCTTTTTGACCGGTTGTTTTATCTTCAAGTTCGGGAATAACAATAACCCAGTCAGGAGCATCAAGGACAATGTAATCTCCCTGAACCGTGCGGCCTGATGCGGTATCGGTAAATGTATTCGTACTGCTTGTAACATCAAAAACAATAGTCTTTAATAGCGTTTTCTTTTCGCCTGAGTTCCATTTAAGCTTTTCATCATCGCTGGTAAAATAATTTGACATATAAATCCTCTGGTTTTATTATAATTATAAGAGAAAAATGTAGAATTGCAACGCTTTGCGTTTCTTAACACTCAGGAGGTGTCTATGGCAATAATAACACTCGCACGTCAGGTTGCTGCAAAAGGAGACGAAGTAGCTCAGGAATTAGCCGCAAAACTGGGTTATAGTTTTATTACACGAAAACAAATAGAAGAAAGAATTCTTGAATTAGGGTTCCCTGCAGCAAAGCTTCCGAAATATGATGAGCGCAAACCAGGCTTTTTTGCTTCTATGGCAAAGGATCGTGATGCGTACCAGAATCTTTCACAATATGCCATGCTCGAAGCCGCTTCAAAAGGAAACATAATCATCATTGGTCGTGGTGCTTTTGCATTGTTTGCATCTATTCCAAATCATATTTCTGTACGACTTATTGCAAGTGAAAAAGTAAGAATTTCCCGCCTTATGGAAGAATTTGAGTGGGATGAAAAACAGGCCCGCCAGCATATTCAGGAAAGCGATACCAACCGTTCTGGCTTCCACAAAAACTTCTATAATATAGATATTGATGATCCTGCAAACTTCCACATGTTCTTAAATACAGGAACAGTTTCTATAAATGATTGTGCAAATATCATAGCCGATTTTACGCGTGCCCATGTAACTCCAACAAAAGAAGCAGAAGGCTCCAAGCTCATAGAAGAAATGCTAAAAGCACAGACAGTTGTAAATAAACTGATTTTCGACTACAAAATTGGCATTGATTTTTTGCATGCGACCATCGAAGACGGAACCTTTGTCCTTTACGGCGTAACCGATGCACCGGGTCTTGTAGAACAGGCTCTTGAATTTGTACGAAAGGAACTCCCTGAATACCCGACAAAATCTGCTGTAAGCATTGTGCACGACTTCAAGCAGTTCCAGTAAGGACCACGACCCCTGAGCCTGTAGAAGGAAGTCCACGGTTGACTTTTCTTACCCGATTAGCGATAATTTACTCATGAAAACTTCAAATGGATTTACACTCACACGCATTCTTTTTGCGCCGTTTTTTTTAATATTGTATTTTGTTCCAATCTGGACAGGACTTTTTACTAAGGCATCGCTTTTAATTGCTATTCCTCTTTTGTGTTTTGCAGAGTTTACCGACTTTCTTGATGGTCACTATGCACGCAAACACAACGAAGTAAGCGATTTTGGCAAGCTTTTTGACCCTTTTGCAGATGTAATTCTTCATATGACAACCTTTGCATGCCTTATGTTCTCTGCTGGTAACATTGGCGGATACACACCTCTTATCATTTTTATTTTGATTATGTACCGCGAAATGAGCCAGAACTTTTTGCGTATGGTTTGTGCAAAAAAAGGAATTGCAATTGCAGCTCGAAAAGGCGGAAAAATTAAAACTGTTTCTTATGTAGTTTCAGGTTTTTATGCACTGTTCCTTGAAGTTCTTGTTCGCCTGGACATTGTACCTGCCTGCTTTGGCCCTCTTAGAATTATTGCAATCTGTCTGTTTGTTATTTCGCTTATTTTAAGTTACGTTTCGTTTATTGATTATCTTGTACACTTTGGAAAAACGCTAAAGGAATAATGCAGGAAGTTTTTGAAAATCCTTCGCAAATTGAAGCTCTCGTAAAACAAAAGTACGGCTTTCCTGATTTTATTATGATGGAAAATGCCGCACTTGCAATTAAAAATCTTTTACTTCAAATAAAATCAGAATCAAAAACTCCAGATGCTGTAATGCCTTGTCTTATTTTATGTGGAAAAGGCAATAACGGTGGCGATGGATATGCTCTTGCCCGTCTTATTATGGGAGAATTTGAACCGCTGATTTTCTGTCTTGAAGAACCAACTGCAAAAGAAGCAAAGCTTCAATATGAAATGTGCAAAAAACTCGGTGTTAAATTTATTTCAAAAAAAGCGTTATTTTATCTTGTTAATTCTGCACCATTATTTATAGTTGATTGTCTTTACGGAACAGGCTTTAAGGGTGAACTTTCGCCAGATGTCTTAAAAATAATACAAACCGTTAACAATGTAAGAGCAATTCGCATTGCCTGTGACATTCCAACAGCTTTAACCTTTAATGCAAATTATACTGTTACAATGGGCGAACATAAGCTTTCTTTATTTTCTGACAAAGCAAAGCAAACCTGCGGAAAAATCATAGTTGCATCACTTGGAATGGATAGAACGCTTTTTGAAAAAACAGCTCCTGCTCCTGCCGCAAGTCTTATTACTCCACAAGACATAACTCTTCCTTTACGTAAAAACAAGGCAGTACACAAGGGAACTTATGGTCACACTGCAGTATTTGCCGGTGAAAAATCCGGAGCTGCAATTATTTGTGCTACTGCTGCTATGAACTTTGGATGCGGACTAACAACAATCATCAAACAAAAAAAGTCCAATTTGTCTCAATTTAAAATTTCGCCGGAATTAATGATATCGGACAATATTCCTCCTAAAACAACCTGCGTTGTGCTGGGCCCCGGAAGCGACTTTTTACAGCCAGAAACCGCTGCCATTCTGGAAGCCTGGTGGTTTGATAAAAAAACAAAAGCCCCTGCAGCTGTTTTTGATGCAGGAATGTTTGGAAATGAAACTTTTATCACACTGCTTTCGAAGCTGTGTACCCGAAAAGATTCACGCATTGTTCTTACTCCGCATCTTGCAGAACTTGTTCGATTTTGTTCTTTACCACAAAACAAACAACTTGGCCTTGATAGTTTTTCTGTTGAAGACCTTGCAAATTCACCAGAAATCAAAATAAAAGCCGGAAATGCCATTACAAAACAATTTACGGGTACTGCAGTAGTTATTAAAAGCGCAAACACATTTATTACGACAGGCACAACTGCACAAAAAAGTAAGCCACAAACCTTTATTATTGCAGATGGCACTCAAAGTCTTGCAAAAGGTGGAAGTGGCGATGTTCTTGCCGGAATGATTGCATCTTTGCTCGCACAAGGTTATACAACAAAGGATGCTGCAATTACAGCCTGTGAAGTTCACGCGTTAACATCAAAACGCATTGGAGAACAAGCCTACGACCTTTCGCCAATGCGTATTATAGAAACAATTAACTCTTTAGATTAATCAAATTAAAATGAGCTTCTTGAAAGAGGCGAGCCTATCCACTGCCCTTCGCTGCCTAAATATTCTTTTTTCTGACCTTCAATCAAAAACTGAACGGAATTTACTGTAGAAAAAGCTGTTGCCGTATACACAAGCTGCATAAGCTGGCTGGAATAACCTTCTATTCCGTTTGTATTAATTTCAAAAGCGTCATTAAAATCAAGGTAGGCAACTCCATCAGAAACACGCGCACTCAAAAGCTTTGTTCCATCCGGAATAAGCGAAATACAATCCCGTTCTTCTGATTTTGTAGTATCAGGCCCCGCAATTACAGCTTTTATAGCAGTTGTAAGCGGAGAATCGTTTTTAGGTATAGAACGCTTTATAATTTTGCGGTTAATTGAACCGTCGGCATCAATTTCAACAAAACAAAGCTGAAGCTCTGTATAAGTGTTTTGAACAGTTTTCTTTTCTTCTGTAGGTTTTTTAGTTTCGGCAGGGGCTTCTTCCTGTTTAGTTTCCTGTTTTTCTTTTGGAATTTCTGTTTTTTCTGCTTCCTGAACACTTTTTGCAGCTTTTTGCGGTTCAACCTTTATTACAACCTCATCCTGCTCAGATGCAAGAGGTATTTTTACAGTTTCTTTTTCGCTTGGTGTATGATTTTCTACAAATTCCGGCGTAGAACCGAATACCCGTTCAAAAAATCTTGTTTCCTTTAGATTTGTGAGAATCGAATCCTTTTTTACTAAAAACCAAATAAAAATAAGAAGAACTACTAAAATAATGCAGGCTAATGTAAGCCCCGTTTTCTTTTTTGAACCTTTATCTGCCATATTTTGATTATCGGCACTTTACAATCACAGTTTACGATTGTTAGTATTGGATTTTTATAAATTGACTTTTTATATAATCGGCTTTACTATTATTAGTAATATATTAAAATGTTTCGGAGGTAATATGAAACAAGCTATTAAAAAATTAGGATTATTGCTTACAATTGTTACAACATTATTTGTAACAGGTTGTGATGATTTGAATCGTATTCTCAATAATTCTAAGGAAACTACTGTAACAATTTATGTTATTGAAAATGGAACGCCAAAGGCTGAAACCTTCACTATTGAACCAGGCGACAATCTTGCTTCCATTCCTGAGCTCGCAAATGATCCTGTTTTAGAAGGATATGAGTTTTTAGGTTATTACACTCATAATGATGTAAAATTTGAAAAAACAACTCCTATTCAAACAAGTCTTGTTCTATTTGCTAAATTTTCTAAGGAAACGACAACAACAGACGAACAGGGAAATACAACAACAACTACAACTACTACAGAAACAAAAGAAAATGGAACTTCAACTTCATCTGTTGAAGTATCGACATCAACAGACGAAGAAGGAAATACAACAACAACTACAACTACTACAACTACCACTACAGAAACAAAAGAAGATGGTTCTTCTTCTGTAACAGAAACTGTTATAGAAAATAATGATGGAACAACACAGACTTCTACAGAAACAACTACAACAGATTCTGAAGGTAAAACACAAACAGAAACAACAACAACTGTTGATATAAAACCAGAAAGCAATACTACTGTTCACCAGCTGGTTGAAAAAGGTATAGCTTGTCTTGCTAAAGAAATTCCTGATGTTGGTTCTGCTCAGGCTTATTTTAACAAGGCTTATGAATTAGATCCTGATGATAATGAAGCTAAGATTTATTCCGCTCTTGCTGATATTACAAGCGTAGCTACAAACAAAAAAATTCAGAAGTTCTTTAAAGATCATCTTGGTATAAAAAATTACCCTTCTTCTACTAATGCACTCATTTCTGGACAATGGCTTATGTCTGCAGAATATAAAGACGAATATTCAGCTCGTTTCAGCGGTGTTAGACTTACAGAAGTTAAAAATCCAAATGATTACAGTTATTATTATAAGGTTTCTATAGATAAAAATAGTTCTTCTTCTAAACCATACGATGAATTTGAGGAGTATTATTCTGAAAAAACTGGAATAAACCAATATTATACAAATTATTACACTTGGGAACCAATAACTGTAAATAATACAGTTTACTATGTATCAAGAGACATTAAAGCAGAACTTGAAGATCGTTTACAAGGTGTAGAAGAATATGCATTCTTACCAAACGAAAACAGGGATTATTTTTTTAATGGTGATTATTATTCCAAATATGCTTATGTTACCGCTGATGACAATGGTGAGTATTGGGCACAGTTACCTCGTAACAAAGCCGGAGATGCAACTCCATATGAACTTAATTGGGTAGAGGTAGATTATACCTATCCAGTAACTCTATATGCTATGGAATTCGATGATCTTAGTAACCAAGACTGGTTCAAGATTCAGGCCGAAACACCAGCGTATCTCGGTTATTTGTTTAGTGCTAATTTGCTTAAAGGCAATGTAGATGGTCTGGATTCTGCAATTGATGACTTGTATGATGCAATGTTCAACAGCGATGAATATAAGAATGCCTGCAAGAAAATTAACGCTATCGATGCTCCTGTTCTTCTTCCTTCTGCTGTAGTTCAAGGCTTACACCTTCAGGAAATGTTTGGAAATGAAGAAGTAAAAGTTGGTGAAACAGAGCTTAAGCTTATAAAGAGCGCACTTGATATTTTCAAAGGAATTTTTGAATACATCCAATGCTATAGCTTTAACACCGACCTTTCTATATTAAAGACTCTTTTCGTAGAAGAAAATACACAACAAGTATTCATGAACGCTTTACTAAATAAGATAGCTGATCGTGATACATCAATTGACCCTATTTCAAATGGATTCCTTTCTGTACGCAGTGAAGAAAAAATGGCCGATTCAAAAGCAACCTTTATTGGTGTAATCGATGACCTTATTGCTTCTTATGATTCAATTACAGGAACAGAATCTATCTATCCTGGTGTAATCAGCGATAATGTAAAGAAAATAGCTGTTCTTAGAGATGCTGCTTTTGAATTAAAGAATGCAATCAAAGAAGGTAAGGAATTCTATATTCCAATTGATGTAGTAAAGAATGAACCTGCCGCCTGGCCACTTGCTTCTGGTCCATCAGTTTACACTCTTGACTGTGGAAAACTGTTTACAGCAGGACAGTTCGCTATTGATAAGCTCATAGAACTTGATTCTAAAAATAAGCCTGTATTCTATGCAAACGGTCAGAAAATTACTTCTTCTGATAAATTTGTAAAATTATTAGAGGAAACAGAAACAGAGATTCAACTGTCTATAAATATTCTTGCAGCAAAGTCTTTATATGAAGTTATTAATATTCCTGGTATACCGTCTCAGATTCAACCTGTTAAGCTTTCTGGAGATATGTATATGATTGGTATATTCCTTTATAACTACTACTATGGAGGCTTTGAAGAAGCTATTGATGAAATGCGTGGAGAAGATGGCTCTATCGCATTCTTTCAAAACAATTAATTAAAATATTGTCACCCGTCATTACTACTTTTTCGCTGGTAATGACGGGTCTTTTTTTCTTTTGTACGATAACCCCTTTTTCTTATGAAAAAGTTTTTTATATTCCTGAACATTCTGATTTTTTTCTCGATTCCCTTTTTTCCCAATGAAAATTTTCAGTTTTCGCTGAACACAAAAGGCGGTACACTTTTTATAGACAAAACAGGTAAAAGCTTTGATTACGGTTCTAGTTTTGATATGTCTATTGATACATCAAAACCAGACAGCACAAATTCCAGCGCTCTTTTTATAAATGCCGGTTATTATGGTGCAAACTTTAATCTTAAATCATTCAATTCAAAGCTTCAAAATGTTTCTTTAAACACTGGTTTCACATCTGATCGCTGGAAGCTTTCGTTTGGTGGTGCTTTTGGTAATCTGCCTGGAAAAACCACAGTTTATTTTGAAAATTTTAAAGCAACTATAAATGATTTTTCGTATAATTGCGGTTTTACAAGCTTTTCATACATTTTTACAGATGATATCAGAACACAGCTTACACTAATTGCTGCAAATCAAAAATCAAATCAGGGCGATTTATATTATTTCTTTGGTCATTTTAATATTCCTTCGTTGTATGGATGCCTGTTAAAAATCACTCTTCCCTTTGATTTTTATCTTGATTCAGGATGCTTTATTTCTAATATTGCCATTTTTAGCCAGATTGAAAATCAAATAGGCGACGGAATAGTAAATTTATATGACTGTTTCTTGGGCAAAAACTGGATTTTTTCAACTAATCATCAGTTAGATTCAAAAATTGGCTTTGTTTATTGCGATTTAAAAGGATTATGTACCTTAACATCACAAGATCAAAATGAAATGCTGTTCCCATTCTCCTATTTTCATGCAGATTGCAATTCTAATCTGGAATTCTTAAGCCTTGGAGCCGACTATACTTTTCAATCCGGAAATTTATCGTTTTCAATTAATTCCCTTGTTCTTGTTAATGTATACACTTATTTGCATTATTATCTGAAAGAAACCTACAAAAAAAACATGTTTTATGATGGATCAATTGAACGACACGAAGATACTATTTCTTTTTCAAGATGCGATTCTCTTCTAACACTCAATGCAAGGCTTGATTATTATGCAAACTTTTCATCATCTTTTAAGACAAACTTCTTTATCAGTAAAAAATTTCTTATTCCTATTCTTTCATCTTCAACAAATGAATTATTTTCGGATTTTGTAACTTCACAACCTACAGAATCAACTTCATCTCAAACATCATTTTACTTGAAAACAGTTCTTTTATCGGGCATAACCTTTGGTGTATCTTTATATTTTTAAGTAAATCCTTACACTTATACTCCCATCCCACAAATTTATTGCAGTATTTCCCATATATGCTATAATTATTTTATGAAAAATAAGCTTTTCTCTTTTAATCATTCGTTTTTTAAGGTTGTTGGTTGGGTTTCGATACTTTTTTTGGGAATCCTTTTTATTTCTTGTGGAAATGCATTTAATTCCCGTCACTCAAAATCTGACTCTGTAGATGTTTCGCTCTCAATTCCATCAGAAATTCTTAAATCAATTGCAGAACGAGATGCAGTTGCAGAACAAGCGCTGGCAGAAAATCAGACTGTTTCTGTAGAAGTTTACTTTTATATAGACGGAAATCCGCCAATAAAGCAAACAAGCGAGGTTTTTGACAAACAAAAAGGAAAAGTTTTTGTTTTCCCGGAAGTCCCAATTGGTTCAAAAGTCCAGGCAACAGCCACAATAAAAATTGGAAACAAAGAATACCAGGGTGCTTCAAAAGTTGTAGAAGTAGTCGATGAAGAAACAACTCTTTTGCTGAAATTAACAGTTTCGCGACAGTATCTTGAGCTTACAATTGAAGAAGCTATTGAACAGGTAAAAAATGTCAGAGTCAATTCTAATCTTAAAATAACAGGCGCAGTAACAAATGAACAGGTTGAAGAACTTTTTGATTCCATGCGTAATGTTGCCGGAAATGTTTTCTTTAATCTTGATTTAAGTGACACTACCGGACTTACAACATTACTTGACGGAACAGGTTATGTACAAAGCTATTCTTTACCTGCTTCTTTGGAATCCATAAGTGAAGGTGTTTTGTCTTATGGCGGATGGATTGAAGATATTTCATTTCCAAACGGAAATAATAATTTTACTATTGATAATAATGTATTGTTCAATAAGGATAAAACAGTTCTTATAAGAGTTATCACTGCAAAACTATTTGGTGGTGAATATACTATTCCTTCAAGCGTAACAAAAATCGAATACGGAGCATTTTATAATTGCTGGTTTGAAACAATTAATATTCCTTCGAATGTTGAAGAAATTGGCTCAAGAGCATTTGATTCTTCTTATAATTTAAAATCAATAACTGTAGACGCTGCCAACAAGTTTTATAAATCAGTAGATGATGTTTTATTTACTGCAGATGGTAAGAAATTAATACAATTTCCTTTGGCAAAAAATATTGACTCTTACTCCATTCCTGAGGGTACAGAAATAATTGGTAAAAACGCATTTGCCTCTAATAGTTTGTTAAAGACTGTTACTATTCCTTCAAGCATTGCTCAAATAGAGAGCGCAGCTTTTTCCTATTCAAAAATTGAAACCATAACTTTTGAAAATCCTAATGGATGGTTTGACAGTAATGGAAACGCTATAAACCCTTCTGTTTTACAAAACAGTGACAATTTAATAAATAATGACGCAGAAGCTTGTCTTGTTTGGGAAACCCTTTCCAAAATGATTACCATACCTGTTAGTTCTGATAATTTGTATGAAGCAATCAGTTCTTACTCAGGTAAAAGTCTTGTTTTGTACGAGGTTTCTGGAACTTTTACCGAAGATGATTTGTACAATATTAAAGAGCTTATTGTTGATAAACTTAATTCTGATTGGTACTGGCGTCGTTATGTTTCACTTGATTTACGAAAAACAACCGGATTAACAGAAATTTACTATGATCTTCCAGTTCCTACTTTAGGAATCCCTGCTTCCGTAACAAGAATAGCAGATTCTGCTTTATATAATGTTCAAAACATTCTTCTTAGTTCCGAAAGCAAATCTTTCGTTCTGGAAGATGATGTTTTATATACAGCAGATAAAACACACCTTATATGGTATTCAAAAAATAAACAAGATAAAGAATTCTCTATTCCTTCTACTGTAACGACAACAGGAAATTGGGCTTTCTATGGAAACTCATTTATTGAAAAAATAACGCTTCCTCAAGGCTTAATTCAATTAGGAGATACGACCACATATAATAGTTGTGGATTATCTGGTTGTGATAATCTTAAAACAATTGTCGTAGCACAAGGAAATAACAATTATATAGTAGTTGATGGTGTTTTATTTACAAAAGATAAAAAAGCATTAGTTTTTTATCCACCAGAAAAACAAGATACATCATATACGATTCCAAACGGAACTGACTTAATCTGTTGGGGTGCAATTAAAAATAATAAATATCTCAAACAAATTACAATTCCAGAATCTGTTACTAAAATAGGCAGTAGTAATTTTATGGATTGTGAATCACTTGAAACTATTATTTTTAAAGATACTGTCGGCTGGGCTATGAACAATGGTCCTAACAAACAATCTGTTACAGCAGCTGAACTTCAAAATCCAGCAAGTTACAGATGGAGTTTCCAAGGTGGTACAGAATTATTAATCAATTATATATTGATTAAGGGAGATAATGGATCTTCGGAAAATAATACAAATAATGATGATGAACCAGAGAACACTTCTGCTTGTGAATTATATTATTCAACTATATTATTATACGATGAATCCCAGCTTGGTAATTATAGTGAAACACTAAAATATCTAAAAACTATAGGATGTGTTTTACAAACAGATTATACAATATCAGACAATAAATTTATTCTAACCTATTCTGGATTATCAAAGGTAATATCATTTGCCGCAGCTGATAATGCAAAAGGTTTTGCTGTCTATGACAATCAATCTGTAAGAGAATTAACAAATAGCACCTATGATTTATTGTTGAATGAGTTACAAGAAACAACTGATTATACAATTACAGATAATGGTCTTATTATTCATCTAACAGAAACCGGATATCCAAAAGCTTTATCGCTTCTGCCAATAACTATTCAATATAACGATTCCCTTTCATTTAATGTGGCAGCGGTTCCAACAGATTCTGGAATTCGTTTTTCTTTCAGTAATTTACCTGTAGGTAAAGAAATAAAAATATCTACACCTCCTATAGAAACAGAGTATAATGAAACAATTTACAATGAACTTTTCCGTTATAACATTCAAAGTTCAACAGTTGATTTGGTAGATATATATGTAAGTGAAGGTGAAAGAAGACACTATACAATACAACTTATTGAAAACGGTTATCAAGTATTAACAAGCGCTCCAATAACTGTTATATCAACAGGTGGTAGTGGTGATTTAGAAATAAGAGCCGTACAACAAAACGATGGTATTCTTGTAACAATGCCTTCTCAAATTCCTTTGAAATATTTACAAAGAATAGATTGTACAAATAATCGACAAGATTCTTTAGCTTATCTCGATTACAATTGTTACAACACTTCATATTTAGACATATACACAATACCAAATCATAAATACTATTATACATTACAGACTTATAATATTGATTTCAATGATGATCAGAATATTAGATATTGTCCTAGTGTAAAATATGTCACAATTATTGCAGAATCAGGAATTGGAGATTTTAGTCTTACAAATGAACCAAGTGCTTATGTTGATGAAAAATCTCAAACATTTGTTTTCAGCACAAAACCTGTTATTAACGTTTCAACCTCTGATCTTCAAAAAATTGATGGCTCAATAGATTTGCAAATCAGCTATTCAGATCCAATTTCATACTTTGTATCATCACTTTATTATCCAATAAAACCAATTAGTAGCAGTAATTCTGTGGATATTTCTGATTGGTATTCTGATACAAATTTCAAAGGTCATACTCTTATTCCAAATGTATCTCCAGTTGACTCTTCTGGAAAATATAGAATTAATATGTTTGACATTCCTTTAGCAGACAATAGAACAAGTTCTTTCTATATTGAACACTACTATTGTGATAAGTTGTCTAATTTACCACAACAAATTGTAATTCCTGATGATACACAACAAACAACCCCATCTTCGGATATTGATGATGATGCAAAATGTCTTATATATTATGATGACATTCTCATTGGTGGTGGTGAAGAAAATAGTTATGATTACTCCGAAATGTTAGAAATGCTGGTTTATTATTTCGGCTGTAAAGAAACAGATTATACAATAACAAGCTCTACAGAAAACGGAACGACTATTGCAATAATAAAGCTTAATGATTCTGGATTGGATAAAATGCTTTCTGCTTTGTCTCAACCACAAGATCCAGACGAAACCCCGGAAACAATAGTTGCAATTGCCACCTACGACAATCAAATGGTTTATCCTTTATCAGAAGATGTTTTAGAAGAATTACCAAATTATCTTAACGATGAAGAATATACAATAACAAATGAAGGAAAGATAGTTCGGTTAACGCTCTCTGGATATACAAAACTATTATCAAACAATTCATCTTCAGGATCTTCTGATTCAGGAACCGGACAAGGATCTACTTCAGAACAAGGAACATCAGAATCAACAGAAAATTTGCCGACAATAACTGCAAAAATGGAAGGTTCAAAAGTTTTACTCACTGTTTCTAATTTTGACACAAATGAAATTATTACAGGTATTTCTATTAGCAGAACCAGGTATACAAAAGGGGAAAATGTTTATGAATCATACTGTACCCTTATGCCTACTGGTAGTGACATTTCACAGTATATCGAAAATGGAGTTTTTACAATTTATGACGAATTTATTACACCAAATACCGGATACCAATATATAGCTAGAATTAGTTATAATAAAAGCGAAATATATTCATCATATCTTAACTTCACGACAGGGAACGGAACATATTTAGGTGAACTATTAATCACAAATTCACCTGCTATTGAAATTGATACCGATAATCTGACAGCTGCTTATACTACACCTCCAAAATTTGGTTCTCTTCCAGAAACGGTTAGCAATGCGATTACGTTTGAAAGCATCTATATTGCATACTACAACTATGAAAGTAATTGGATTTGCATTAGCGGAGGTAAAGATACCTTAGGTATCGGTGGATCTTTATCAATTACAAAAGAAAATCTTTCTGGTAAAACCTGGACTCTAGACGATAGTTTTGGTTATTATGTAGGTGCTTATTATAATAATGTTTATATCCAAGTAACTAATCATCTTCTAGAACCATTTGAAGGTATCCCAGAATCAGTTACTTTTTAGATTTATTCCTTAAAAGTCTTAAGTAACTTAGTATAATAACTGCTCTTGTCCAGATAGCTGTCTTCGTAGGCGGCTAAGGACAGGTAGCTGTTTATTTCTTTTGAAGGGTCAGTCGTTATCTGTTTTATTACATACACAATGCGGTTGTTTTCTGGCTGAGAAGATTTTGCAATTATTCTTACTGTGTATTTTTTTACATCAAACTTAAACTCTGCAGTTTCAATATCGGTATAGGAACCGCCTGTGCTTTCTAAGATTCGGCGCATTACAAACAAATCGTTTAAAGACTGATCTTCAAAATATTGTGGGATTGAAGCTACTGTAATCAATGCTTCATCACCGTACATCCAGCAGTTTTCCATTTCCTGAGTCCAGTTTGTATCCAAAGTTATCTGCTGACCGTCCTCAAGCTTATATTTTACAGATTTTCCCTTGATTTTTGTTTTTGTAGGTGCGTGATACGGCTGAGCCTGAACCAGACCTTTAAAATTATCAAAGGTTGTATCTTCGCCATCAAGAATGCGTCCAAAGGTTACACAACTGAAAAGAAGTTCGTTGTTTGGCCCAAGAATCTGTTTTAAATTAAAGAGTGGAATCATGCTGTCAAAGCACATAGTTACATTTCCACCAAACTGATCAAATTCCTGTTTAGTAAAAATTTCGCTTCCGGCAAGATTATCAAGCTTTATACGACGCGAAGAAAATTCATAAAGAAGATCATGAAGGTAATTTAAAATATCAACATCGTCACCGTATGGGTCAACATCTGTAATAATTTTTTCACCAGTCATATCAAAAAAATCAGACTCCGGATTTATAGTAAAAAGAAGGGCAAGGTTTAATTCAGGTAAAGCCTGATTACGATCTGCAGGAGCATAGTAACGAATCTGATAAGTTTTTTCATCGTAGCTTAAAATGCCAACATAACTTTCACGCTCAAACGAACTATCACGGTAATAAACATATTCTCCTGCAGTATCCGGCACAAATGGTGTAAAGCCTGGCAGGGCAAAAGCAAGCGCGCTGCCTAAAACAAGTGTCATTATTAAAATCAGTTTTTTCATAGTTCTATCCGTTCAGCTTGTCTAATTCGCTGCGTACAATTTCAATAGCCTTAGCAGCTGCCTGGTCTGCAGGAACAAGTTCTGGAGCATCTGCTGTGCGTAACTTTAATTCAACATTCGGCAGGTTTTTGTCACCAACTACAATGCGAATTGGGTAACCCAAAAGTTCAGAGTCGGTAAACTTAACACCAGGGCGTTCGTTGCGGTCATCAAGAATAACTTCAATTCCGGCAGCAGTAAGCTCGTCGTAAAGCTTGTCGGCAACTTCCTTCATTTTATCCTTGTACATAATTGGAATAACTGCAACCTGGAACGGAGCAACACTCATTGGCCAGATAATTCCCTTGTCGTCGTGGTGGCCTTCGATAATGCTTGCCAAAGTTCTGTCTACACCAATTCCGTAGCAGCCCATAACAGGAGTAACAGGCTTTCCGCTAACATCAAGGTAAGTTACGTTCATGCTCTGTGTATATTTTGTTCCAAGCTTAAAGATATGTCCAAGCTCGTTTCCTTTTTTTGAATAGAAGGTTCCGCCGCATTCAGGACAAATATCGCCTGGTTTTACAACACGAACATCGGCAGTCATAAACGGAGTAAAGTCGCGGCCCGGTTCTACATGAATAAAGTGAACATCCTTCTTAAGACCGCCGGTTACAGCGTCGTGCATTGTCATAACAGTTTTATCTGCAATAACCTGTGCCTTCTTTAAGTTTACAGGACCGGCAAAACCAACAGGAGCATCGGTAATGCGAACAACATCTGCTTCTTCGGCAAGTTCTACGCTGCTGGCTTTGAGCAGGGCACACAATTTAGCTTCGTTTACATCAAGGTCACCGCGAATACAAACAGCAACAAAGTCGCCTTCAAGCTCAACACCAGGATTTTCTACCTTGTAAATAAGAGTTTTAATAAATGCCTGTGGAGTTGTCTTAAGGAACTCGCTCAGCTCTTCGATTGTGCGTACATTTGGAGTAGGAATCTCTTCTACAGCTGCAGTAGTTGCAACCTGTGGCTTTCCGTTAGCATCAAGTGCTACATCGTCCTTGCAGGCGGCCTTTTCTACGTTAGCGGCATATTTACAGCCAGGACAAAGAATAAGTGTATCGTCGCCAACTTCGCTTTCTACCATGAATTCTTCGGAGCCCGAACCACCCATTGCACCAGTGTCGGCACGAACCGAAATTGTATCAAGCCCCATGCGCTTAAAAATGCGTCGGTATGCGGCAGCGGCTTTGTTGTAAGATTCATCAAGGTCTGTCTGGTCCTTGTCAAAAGAGTAAGCGTCCATCATTGTAAATTCGCGGCCTCTCATAACACCGTAGCGAGGGCGTATTTCATCACGATATTTTGTATTGATTTGGTACAAAGTAAAAGGAAGCTGCTTGTAAGAGTCAAGGGCATCGCGTACAAGAGCAGTAAAAGCTTCTTCGGCAGTAGGCGAAACAACCATGTCCTGACCACCACGATTCTGTGGCTTAAGCATTTCGGGACCCATTTTTTCCCAACGGCCGCTTTCCTTCCAGATTTCACCAGGCTGAATTACAGTAGGCTTCATTTCGAGCATACCAGCCCTGTCCAGTTCTTCACGAATAATTTTTTCAACCTTACGGAACGCCTTAAGCCCCATAGGCATATAAGAATAAAGTCCGTTTCCAAGCTTACGGATAAGACCTGCGCGCATCATCAACTGATGACTAGCAATAACCGCGTCATTAGGCGCCTCACGCAGCGTCCAGATAATAAAATTAGATGCTTTCATAGTGAGGATATTATAGTAGAAATTTAGGGGATAGGGAATAGTAAATAGGGGATGGTGTGGTCCCTGAGGCTCTCGAGGGGCCGTCTTAAGCTCCAGACTTTAAAGGGGCGCCGGTAGATTGTAATTGCAAGTGCAACACTTAAAATAAATAAAAAAACTTCATAGAATGTTTAAACCCAAAAACTACCACATTAAAGGGACAAACAAACTATGAAGTCATACAGTCATTTTACACAAATGGAC
>JAFZWX010000114.1 GCA_017617145.1 Treponema sp.
AAAGCTAGTTTAAGGTTTCGGGATGATGCATATCGAGGAAATTGGTGTATTGGTGAAATCAATTAATGATTTGAATGTTGAGCTTTCCGGATTCCGTTCTGAAATGAAGGAGTTTAAGAAAGCTATGGAAAAGCGGATGGACTGTCTGGATAACAGGAGCACTGCCTGTCAGTTTAATCCGAATGTCTGTGCAACGGCGCGACGTTTGGAAGAACACATTAAGGCTGACAACGGCAAAGCCGGAAAAACTATGGCGGTGATTGCGTGTGTTATTTCCTGCTTTAATGTGGCTTTGACGGTTATCACTTTGATTGTGAGGAGCTTATGAACGAAAAGATTCGCGATTTGAAAATAAGGCTGATGCTGGAAGCGGAAAAAGAACTTACGGAAGATTTGACGGAAGTTCAACGCTATCAGTATTACCTGGGGCGGATGCAGTTTTTGCATTACGTAAGCGGCAAAGAAAACCTTCTTGAAGCTGACTGTTCGGGGTCTGTTTGCCTCGCTCTTCTTCTTGCGACTGGTTGTGGAATTAGAGTTACGGCTGACACTTTGTATAAAAAGTTTTTTACAAAGAAATGCCCTGATAAGTCTGATATACAGGCGGTGTTCTTTATCACCAACTACGACAGGAAGCTTGGGAACAGGCTCTACCACGAGGGTGAATGTGCTCATGTGGCTGGGCTCGCCGGAACTGATGTGGTGCTTAACTGTGTGGAGCCTTATGCGGTGCTGCGTTCTGTTAGTGATATGAGGCCGGTTTATAACGCAATGGATTACACGGTAGTTGTTCGTGGACTTGATAGACGAGCTTTGCAGAAAGCGAGCGATGAACGTTCTGATTTGTTTGGGGCGGATTATGAGTTTACGGAATTTGCAAAACTTATTAGTGAGGAAAAAGGAGCATGATTAGGTGGCGTTTTGAAAAACTGATTGAAAAACTTTTGAGCGTAAAGTTTGTGATTTTTATTGTTGCAACTGTTCTTCTTAGTGTTGGCGTTCTTGGTTGTGGTGAATGGCTGACTATTGCTCTTGCTGTGATTGCTGGACGTGAAGCTCAGAAGTACATAGGGAGAAAGAAAAACTGTGAAGAAAGTTTGGGAAGTGATTAAGAAAATCTTTTGCTGGTTCGGAGCTGTGTTTGTTGCGATATTCACGGTTCTGTTTGTAAAGGAGATGCCGAAACAAGTTCGGCATGACGATGTGCGGGAGGATGATTCAGATGAAATCAATAAGAAAGCATCTGCTAAACGTGAGGAAGCGATTGAGCGTATTTCTCGTGCTGATGCTCGTTCTATCTGCGAATCTTACAGCACAGTCTGCGACACCATCGCAGAAGGAAAAGATAGATTCCAAAGACGCTGTGGTGCTTCGAGAGCCTCAACAACCGCAACTGACAATTGAGGAAGTTATGGAAATTGCAGAGGAAGAAATTGAGAGAACTGCTCAAGAGGCAGTTAAGGCTGCTTTACTGGAAGTTGGTGGTGAGCTTGCTTTTGAAAAAGAGAGAGCTGACCAGATGGAAGCGGCAAAGCTGGCCTTGGAAAATGAAAACAAAAAGTTGAAGGCGGAAGTCCAGAAAAAACAGAATCAGTTTTTTTATGGAGCTCTTATTGGTGGGACTGGTGGCGTGGTGGTTACGTCGCTGGTGTTTGGTCTTTTGATGGGAGTAATGAAATGATTTCAAGTAAGGGAAAAATGAAAGGTCTTGTTACTGTTACTGTGCGTGACTGTAACGGAAATGTGAAGTATTACAAAAATGGATTTTGGAGACGAATACTAAGGCTTCCGGCTAAGCCTATGATTTTCAAACATCACAACACGATTACTAATCAAGGAGACGGATTGATTGCGGATCTTCTTATCAGTAATCCGACACAAAATAAGGTGGATGCCACAAATGGTTACATGCGTGTGGGAACCGGCTGGACCGGAACTACTCCAAAGAACAACACTGGTGTTAATACTCCGACCGGTTCTTTTAAGAAGCTGGATTCGACTTATCCAAAAACACAGGCTGCTTTTGGTTCTTCCGGTCAGAACGTTGTTTTGTACCGCACAAGTTTTGCAGCTGGTGATTTGAACGCTAATGGAATTAACGAAGTGGCTTTGATGAACGGAAATACTTCTGCAGCAAAGTGTCTTGCTTATGCTCAGATTACTCCTGCAGTAAATGTTACTTCAGCAGACAGCTTACAGATTGACTGGCAGATAACTTTCAACGGAGCTTAGTATGGGCACAACCATTGCCGGAAATCAGCATATAGGAACTAACTACAAAAAGATGCAGTACATCTGGGCTCCAGGTCTTGGTGGTGATAATGCAGAGGTTGAGCTGTATGAAGAAGATAGAATCTTTGTATATCAGTTTAATCCGTCTTATGACCAGAGAGACGATGGAGTTCTTGCGATTGAGTTTTATTACTATTATCGCAAGCCGACGACAAATGAGTTTTGGACGTACTGTTATGATGCTGACTATTACTACATCTTTCCTTTTCTTGCCTGGTATGATGATACAAGTGCTGACGGCGGTAAATGGGGAGGACTTATTACTTATGATTCTGAAAAGATTTCTCTTGTTGGTCGTGATACAGGCTGGATTCATGTAACGCTTCATGTAGATGAATATATCTGGGGAAGATTTACTAATAACGGAAGAACTTACGATAATACAATCTATATTGGAATTTATTCTCCGATTCCGGTTTTTGTTTGGGATGTGAGTCCAAGTGGTTTGAACGTTACGCCTTATGAAATCTTGTGGGATTTTGAAGAATATGAGGATGAACCTATTTATGACCTTATTACCGGTGGCAGCCTTGAAGACTGTTACTGGAAAAGAAAGGTGATACAGGATTATCCGACTTTTTATATTACTTACCGGGATGTAACTCCTGAAAGCTTTGCTTATTCGGTGAATGAAACTGCTGTGATGAATGTTACATCTGGCATTACAAAGAAAGCGAACTTCAAAAAACTACTGGCGGAAATTAAAGCTGCCTGTGCGACTGATAACAGGAAGCTGATTGCAAAGCGTAATGGCGGAAGAGATTCGTTTTCTATAAGTACAGCGAATAGCAGGAAAGAAATTTATAAGAGAAGTTTTTCTGAAAGTGATTACGCAGTTTCTGTACAGAACAGAAAACAAAGGCTTTTCAAAATCATCGCTGAATCTGCTGATATTGATTCTTTGGAAAACAGGAAGCTTGGAATTAAGCTTACACCTTTTTTGGAGAGTCTTATTCCTTCTGCGGTTGCTTCAAGGATGATTGGAATTAAGAAGACCTGTTCTTCTATTATAAGAGGAACCTCTTCATTTATAAGAAAGCTTGAATACATCAGAGATAATCTTTCGGAAAATCTGATTCCTATTTCTTCTATATTAAGAAGTCATCATTTGAAAACCGAAGCTTCATCAATTCTTGTCTTTGATGATGAGCATGAGAGCCGGATGTTTTACAACAGACTTGCTGACTCTGAAAATCTGATTACTGATTCTTCAGGAAGAAAACTTGATTGGAAAAGACTTATGGAAGTTACTCCAGATGTTGAAACAGAAGTTTTGCGTAAGCAGGCTCTTTTTCGTTCTGCAGAAAGCGAAAGTGATTTTACTGCACGTCCTTTTGCATCGCGCTTATTCTTCCGAACTGTGCAGACTGTAATGAGTTTTTGGGATTGGCTGCGTGGAAAAATCCGTGAAGCTAATAATGTGGTGACTTTCTTTTGTCCGATTGATTTGGAAATCAATTTTGAATGCAAGATTTAAGGAAGGTATATGAAACGTATATACAAAGGTAAGACGAAACTCAGGATTCAGATTGATACTAAGTGCGACCTTAGCGGCTATGAGGATGTTACGGTTCGAGCTGTAAATCCTTTGGATGAAGTTAAGACTTTTACGGCTGTGGTAAAGGATGTTGAGAATGGTCTTGTTTTTTTTGATGTTCAGGAAGAAACGGATTTTAATGTCAGCGGCTTTTGGAGCATGTGGCCGGAAGTTCGCTTTGATGATGACAGAACTGCCTGCGGCCGTGCGGTACGATTCTTTGTGTATGAGCCAGGTTCGGTTTAAGAGTATGAGACAGATTGATGATTATGTTCCAGTGGAACTCTGGCACGAGGCAAAGGCTTTTGTAAAAGAAGTTACTGATGATGTGGAGATTTATAAAATCATCTGCAAGACCGGAAGCGTAAAGCCTTGTGAAGAAGCGGACAAGTTCTGCGCTTACTGGAATTTGAAAAGTTATGAAAAATATCCTCATGCTTTGATTACTCTTTATGAGGCTAAGCCTTTGATTGATAAACAGCTGGCGGTAAGCGATGTAATGAATGCTTTTGAAGTTCAGCAGATGAGAATAAAAAATTATTATCTGCTCTTAAAAGAAAAAGGAATGATTGAATGACAAAGAAAAAAGATAGTTCACCAAAGATTCAAAATGCAGATATTCGCCGTGCAATTGAAGAGCTTAGCCGGGATTTGCGGGCTAATAAGTTTGTGCACGGTGAAATGCAGTTTACAGACATTACTAACCGTGATTATTTTTTGAAGGCGTTTGGGGATAAAATCCGTTTCTGCTTGATGTGGAATAAGTTTCTGCTCTGGAATGGAACTTGCTGGGAAATCGACAAAAAAGGAAAAGTTGAAGAAGACTGTGTGGACTTTGTGCATCATATGTACAGAGGCTTACGTGTGATTAACGATTTACAGCTGCAGAAGGACTTTGAAAAGCATCTGATTAAAAGTGAATCATTCCGCCGTATTCAGGCTCTGGTTGGACTTTTGAAAATGAGTAAGGATATTAAAGTTTCTGATGATGAGCTCGACACTGATAATTATCTTTTTAATGTAAATGGGATTACTCTTAATCTTAAAAATGGAAAAGGATTTCCACCAGAGCCTAAAAATCTGATAACTAAGAAAAGTAAATTCGTATATGACAAAGAAGCAAAGTGCCCGACCTGGAATTTGTTTTTGATGCAGATATTTAATCAGGATAAAGACCTTATTCGTTTTGTGCAGAAAGCTATGGGGTACTCTCTTTCGGGCGATGTAACTGAACAGTGTCTTTTTATTCTTTGGGGAACTGGTGCAAACGGTAAATCAACTTTTTTGAATGTGCTGCAGGAACTTTTCGGTGACTATGCCTGTACGACTGGAACTGAGACTTTTATGAAAAAGACTTCTGAACAAAGTAACGACCTGGCACGTTTGAAAGGTATAAGACTTGTTACTACAACCGAAGTTGAACAGGGAAAATCTTTGAGCGAGAGTCTTATTAAACAGATTACCGGCGGTGATGAAATTACTGCGCGATTTTTGTATGGTGAGTATTTCAGCTTTAAGCCGACCTTTAAGATTTTTATGGCGACTAATCATAAGCCGAAAATCCGAGGTGCAGATAACGGTATCTGGCGACGTATTAAAATGATTCCTTTTACTGTCACCATTCCGCCGGAACAGAGAGATAAAACTTTGACTGAAAAGTTGATTACTGAGAATTCAGGAATCTTAAATTGGCTGATACAAGGCTATGCAATGTGGAGGAAAGAAGGATTGAACGAACCGAATGCAATTCGAGAAGCGAATGAGGAATATCGTATGGATATGGATGCGGTAGGAACTTTTGTAAATGACTGTTTTGATATTGATGCAACGCTGCGCTGGCGGCTGCCGAACCAGATGCTTTATCAGACTTATATCAAATGGTGCAATGTAAACAATGAGCGTGTTATGAGTCAGAAATGGCTTACTATGCGTATGAGCGAAAAAGGCTTTAAGCGTATGGTTAGTAATAATGGAAGGATTTGGCTGGGGCTGGCTCGGAAACCACAATGGGAGAAGTGATTGCGAGAGGCTCTCTCCGATAGCAAAAGGCGTGATGGCTGGACATCGGAGAGAGGTTTAGGCTTTTTTTTACTTGCTTATTCAAAATCTTTTTCGTGCTCTTTAAAGAAATTACGATAGACTTGAACATTTCTTAATTCTGTCCATTTTTTTTTCTTTACGGGAAATGAATCCAAATCGTATATTTCAGCCCTTTGAAGAGAAAGAATAAAAGGTGAATGTGTCGCAATTATAAACTGGCAGCCACTGCCGATAGCAGCATTTTGTATATATTCTAAGAGTTGCATCTGATGATCTGGAGAAAGAGAGTTTTCAGGTTCATCAAGTAAATACAGAGCGTTATCCTCTATCTTTTCAAAAAAATATAATAAAGCATTTTCTCCATTTGATTTACCAGCATAATTTAATTCAACTCTCTTTTTTACATACTGGCTTACAGAACCTTTTATGATTTCCATTTTCTGCTCAAACTCTAAAGCTGATTTTGGATTATATGGATTGAAGTTTTTAACTGCTTCTTTATAAGAAACTGAATTCTTAATTTTACGATAATTTTTTATTAATTGATTTCTATCAGTTTCCAAACCCTGATTATAACAGCGCAAATTAAACATATTATTAAATACATCATCACTGGTTATAATTTTGCTTTTTGAAGGAACTTTATCATAACAATGACAATAATCTAAATACTTATCAAAGAAATAAGTTTTATTTAATGGTGAATTACGCTTAAGTTTTAATTTTTCCGAAATAATGTTTAATAAAGTACTTTTACCACTACCATTATCACCATAAAAAATAGTAATAGGACTATCAAAAGTTATTTTAGTAAAAGCTTTCTCGGGGAAAATATTATAAGGATATAGTGAGCCTGTAATGCCCATTTTTGCTCTTTGGTCTTCGAAAATATATGATTCTACTTGTGATGATACTAACTCAAAACTCTTAAGATATATCATAAGAACAGTATAAAATAAGAGGTATGTCAAATAATGACATATGTTAAAAAAAAATCCCACTTTGTGAGTGGGAAATAATTAGGACATCCTAGAGCTTTGAAAACTGATTTACAAGATTATTCTAAAAATCAGTAGTGTCGCAAATCAAATTTTCTTCAAATATAAGATTTATTTTATTCGCTTTTAAGAAATTCACAAACTCCGCTTGATTATTTGAAATTGTTAAAATTTGTTGAAAAGCTAAGTAAGGAAGTCCACAAAAAGTCATATTATCTTGTAATATCTTTGAAGTCCATAGATTACAATTCTGATTATAATTAAAAATTGCATTATCTAGTTTATTATTGTATAAGAAAATTATTTTTTTTATCAAACTATTTAGATACTCTTTTTGTGCTGGCAAAATGGAATTATTACTGTTAATATATTTTTCACTCGTCCACAAAATCATAAGTATTGTTTTATGTATAAAATTTTGGTCCAGACAATTATCATTAATATTTGTTAGAGCAAAAATCATTTGTGTTGAAAGATTAACTAAAAGCGACTGTAAATTTGAAAGATTTATATTATTAGACTCAGAATAATTATTCTGAATGTATTCATCCATATTCTGATATTCGTCAAGACCTAATATAATATTTTTAATTTCCGAAAGAATACCATAAGTATGTTTTGAATCAATACACTGAAACGCTGCAGCAATTTGTAGACATTCTTTGAACAGGACTGCTTCAAAACATAATTCACATTCTTTTTTAATCTCTTCTGAAATATCAACTTTAATAATTTTTTTTATACGACTATTATTTTCATCTCTAACGACATATTCTTTTATCATAAAGAAACCTCAGAATAATTATACACTTAATACGGATTCCAACTTTCTTATACATTCGTCAAAATCTTTATTTTTTATAGTTATTTCATCAACATTAAAAATTCTTTTTTTACCATTATTAATTATTATTGGATAACCTGATGATAATTCAGGATGATTATAAAAATATGTCCAAACATGATCAAGATAATGATAATAACATTGAACGTTAGTGAAAACTAGATATTCATTTGCAGTTCCTGTTAATGTTATATCTGCAAAACCGAGAACATTTTCTACGTCAAGATTTGGAATAAGTTTCTTTATATTTGAAAATTTTTTTGCAGCCTTTTTATTTCTTGAAAAATCATTTTTTGAATAGCGAGTAAATCCAAATCTTGGTAAATATTCATTAACAATAGCTTCCAAATCTTTTGTTTTTGTATCATTTTTAAGAGGCTCTATATGTTTGAGTAATTCATCAATACCAGTATTATTAAAAGTCCAGAGAACTCTTTTCGTTGACTGTTTTGATACAAAAAAAGATACGCAAACAACCCGGCTATCAATAATTGGATTAGGTGTTTTTCTATAAATTTTACCAAACATACAATCTGAAATATTTATCTTACAATGCTCTTTCTCAGTCATTGTTCCTTGGATTTTAATTAAATAGCCATAATCCGTAAAAGTAAGGTTATCAAATATTGTATTTTGAATTATTAAATCAGTATTTTTAGGTCCGGAAATTAAAATATATGATGAAGTATTTTTATCTTGTTTTAAATTTCTAAATTCACAATATTTTAATTCTAATATAGAACTCTTTAATTCTATTAAACAGTTCGAACAATCAAAAAATTTAGAATTTTGAATAGAATTCTTTTGTGAATTATAAGATAAAGATATAATAGATTCACAATTATAAAATTCTGTGTTCTGAATAGAAAGTGGAACGGAATAGATACAATCATTTATAAGATTTTTACAATTATAAAACTTTGAGTCTATAATCTCTCCCATCCTATAATCTGGATGTATACAATTTTTAAAAGTACATTGTTTGCAAGATTTAATCGAATCAAAAACCGAGTAATATGTAAGTGAAAAATCATCTTTTGCAAAAACAATTAATCCACCTGAAACATAAGAATCCTGAATATCTGACTGACAAGAAAATAAATATGTACAATCATTTATTTCATTTTTTAAATTGAATTCGTCATTATAAATAATATTTGATTTTACTATTTGTACTAAACCATACTTTTCACACAAAGCCCAACAATTAACTAATAAAGAATTGATTATTTTTAATGATCCCTCTGCTACGATGAAATATTTGGTTATATTATGCTTGTATGAAAATGTACAATTTTCAAATTCAACAGAACCATCACCATCAATTGTAATTATAGAATCATTTTCACCATAATTTATAATACAATTGTTAAAAATAAGTTTACCATCAACTTTAATATTTGAATTAAAAGCTAAGTTTTTATTACTGATTATCTGTTCATCGCCTTTTTTTATAAACAAAAGTTCATTGATTATTAAATCCTCAAGGTTATCAGCAGATGTACAACCAATTATATTTTCAGGTTCTTCTATCAAAGTATTTTGTTCATCTTCATAAGCAAAAATACTTTCCAGACTTAAATGGTTATTTGTCCATTCAATTAATTCATGTATTTCTTTCTTGTCATTCGTACTGACCCTGAAATATTGAAAAATATCATCATTATATTTTTTCTCAAATTTAAAATTTTCTGCAGAAATATAAAAATAATTACAAATGCTCATATACAATAGATTCTGGAAAGAAACATCTTCATTATTTTTTAATTTTGTAATTTCTATTTCTCTTATTTGAAAAGGATCGATTTGAAATGTTTTACATAAGTTATTAAAAAAAACTTTTTGACCATCAACAGGAATATCTGAACCCTCAATTATTCTAATACAAAACTTTAAGAATCCAAGAAAAATTGCTTTTTCGGCAAACGAAGATAATTCACAATTCTTTTTCCATTCATAATTCAGTAAATAATCATGTTCTTCTGCGACATCAATTAATTCACCAATGGTATTAGAGTTTTCACAACATAATTTTTGTAAAGCTGCAATATTTGCATTTTGTATTTCACGAAATTTATCTTCAAAAGGTTTTGCACCAGCAACCATTCCTTCCTTATAATTTTTAACACTCATTTGTATTCCTCCATTAAGTTACCGTCACCCATTACTTTTTTGTAAAATTCCTTTTCAAGAAATTCTTTCTTTATCTCATTTCTGAATTTCATATCAGTAATTAGTCTATGTATTGTTACTATAATACCACCTACATCAAGTTTCTTAAAAGCTTCCTCATTACCTAAAGACGCAGAAATTGCTACATATAGAACATTGCTTGTAGATGCTATTAAATTTGAATAACTAATTATTTTATTTGTACGAATCTTATAAACATCATAACTATAATCTTTATCTGCATTATAAAAGAGGGAATGTATGTATTCTATTATTTTATTAATCAAGATTGCTGTAGCTGCACTTCGTAAAACAGCTCTTGTATCAATGTTACATCTAGTTGTTAAAAATTTTGAGAAATCATTACTAGTTGTTGGAATAAAAGGTATTGGAAGACCTTGCTTGGTAAAATAGTCGCTACCAAAATGTATTGCCTGTCTTGCAATTGCAGTAAACAACAACTTAGTATCTTCTTCTGCAATAGTAAAAAAATCAGAAATCATAGATACAGTTGGAATTATTTGACCACCTGGAATTGTATCTGAAATATAAGGTCCATCAATTTTCATATTTACAATAGAGTAAGTCTCTATAAAATTATACTTCGTAAGAGAATCTGTTAAAATGTTTGCAGTACCAAAAAACCAACCTAAAACAGGATCATGACCAAGTGTGCGGTATCTATGTGTTGCTCCTGATAATCCAGTACTAAGGTCTCCAAAAAGTTCTTTGAACCCATCGGAACGTTTAGTTGCATCATAAGGAACACTCTGAGTTAGAATTTCAATTATCTCTTTCTTTTTTTTCTTATCACCTTTAATGGTTTTTTCAAGTACAGATTTAACTTTCTTATCACCTTCCTTATCTGTAATACGGTTAAAATCATTTGGTAATAAGTACTGTCGACAACATTGAAGCCCAACGGCAATGAATAAAAAAACTATATCTGTTTTTGTGAGTTTTGTGACTTTTTCAAACTGTTTATCAATATCATTTATAATCTGTTCAGAATCCCTTGATATAACAGCAACTCTTCCGGCTTCGTTTGCAATTGCGGATGTATTAACTTTAAATTCTTCAACGGCATTTTGATGTTGTTCTCGCAATTTATCAAATCTATTCATAAAGTACCTCTATTGAATTTTCTAGTCTTAAATTATACACACATGCTATGCCATCTAATGTCAGAGCTTTTTTTATTTATACATTTTTTTTATTGATTCAATTTCATCTTGAATCTGTTCTACAAGTTCTTTGGGCTCTAAAACCTTTACAGTTTTTCCCTGTCCAAGAACAAGCCTTTTTACTTCCGGTAACTGAGTAGTTTCAAAAGAAACTTCAACGCTGCCATCTTCATTCTGCTTTACAGCTTGACCTTCATGCCAGATATGTTCTGCAGCGAAGGTTCCTATTTCAGAGCTAAACAACAACTTTACATTGTATTTTGTTTTGGCACTGAGCCAGACACCCATAGTTTTATCAACATAATCCTTTGCATTAAAAGTTGATGGAACTGTGAAATGCTCTTTTGTAATCTGAACATTTTCCATTCTTGAAAAACTGAAAATTCGAACTTCGTTTTTCAGATGACACTGACCGATAACGTACCAGTTCCCACGCTGACAGATTATGTGGTATGGATCCAGCTTACGTTCCATATAAGTTGTTTTCTGCAATGGTTTGTAATTAAAAGAAAGTGTCTGTTTTTTACAAACTGCACTGAAAATAGTATCGAAGACAGTTTTATCAATTGGAGCAAGTGCATCCGGAATATATGTTACAGAATCATCAAGAAATCTTGAATCAATTGAAACTGTATCTGGTAAGCTTGTCCGGATTTTTTCAAAAACAGAGCGCAGGTTTTCTTCTAGCGGAGTATTTTTATATTGAAGCAAAAGAGTATCGAAAAGAGCTAAGCTGAAAAGTTCGCCTTCTTCAAACTGAATATATTTTATGAAATAATTTGGGTCTGTATAATACCAGCCTTTTTTTATGGGGTCATACTCCAGAGGGGCATAATAAAAACCGCGCATATCATCTAAATCACGGTTTATAGTGCGTAAACTGACACCAACTTCTTTTGCTAACTGAGCTGCACTTGGGTATGTTCCTCTACGGATAATATCATCTATTTGATTAATACGACGTGCTAGAACTTTTTTTTCTTTGGGCTGCATAATTACAATCTCATCCTTATAAATTATACCACAGATTTACGAATTCTCAACGAATTTATAGTCTGAACAATATAAACTTAGTAACCATTACTAATACTGTATATAAACCGAGGAAAGAAAAGAACAAAACAGTTCTTTTTTTATAATGATTCTCAAAAGTTGAAATAATTTTTGGTGCGTCTGGTATTTCTTTTAATTCAGGCATTACATTTTTTACGATTTCCAAACCGTTAAAGAACCAGGCAATATAGCGGTATTCTGTACAAAGGAAATCTGACAGACCTTCTGAAATACTTTTCTTTTTGTACACAGAACTCGCTATTTTTCTTGTGAGTTGGCCATAGTCTTTCAAATATATAATAAAACGAATAACGGCATAAATAAAAACTGTAGTGAAGATTGCTATTGAAATGGTTCTGGATGTCGTTTCTCCGAAAGGCTTCAAAACTAATATTAAGCAACCAACTACATTTATGAAAAAAGTAATAACTGTATTTATTAATATTGAAGAAAAAAGTTTATTTAGCTTTTCATCGATTTTCTGATAGCCTAATTCAAACAGTTTTTCTTCTGCTTTCTTTTCAAGTTTTGGAAGAGCATATTTTGAAACTTCACGGACAACTGCAAGAATAACTGTAAGGTCATCTAATAAGCCTAATCCTGGAATGGCATCTGGAACGATATCCAATGGTAAAACTAGATATAAAAGAGCTCCAATGATTGTTAACTTCAGGCGAATTGGAACTTCGGGATTTCTTGCCTGTTCCCAGAGAAAGAGGACTTTATCCCAGGCTTTTGCAATCACACCTTTTTTCATTGCAGGAAGCTTAGAATCTAATTCTTGAATATCTTTGTCGGATGCATGTTCGCCGAGTTCTTTTGCTTTTTGCATTGCTTTCTTTTTTGTAGTAATGTCCATGTTTATCATTATACTCCGAAAAACGATACAAGTGTTTAAAAGTCTGTACAAACAGGTTGTACAGACTTCTTTAATTACAAAACTGCTGGTTGTAAAACAGAATCTTTGTCAAAAATCTTTTCAAATATAGAACCGACTTTTTCATCAAACTCTTTTTCAGCTTCTTTACGGTTTGCTTCATCAGATGCCATATCCTTTTCAAACTTTTCTTTTTTCTGTTGCATTTCTTCTTTGTGTTTTTTTTCATCTTTTACAACACTAACTACTGCAGCAGTAACAAAAATTCCTGCAACACCTAAAACGCCTGCAACCATACCTTTTACAAATCCCATATAATCCTCCTACGCAAACATGCATTCAATTTGATCTCTAGCCATCTTTATGACTTCTGAATGACGTTCCATTTGTTTAATCATATTAGTCATTTTGACTTCCAGCATTACCTCATCATCTTCAAGGTAAGCATAAGCATAAGTTTCATCATGATGTTCTGCATACCACATTGAATGAAGTGCTTCTTTTATTGAAGTAAAATCTTCATTTGATTTACTTGAAAAGTTTAATAAGCTTTTACCTTTGTTTTTCTTTACTACAAGGATATGAACGAAAGCCCAAACCTGAATAATGTCTGAATAGTAAATCTTTACTAATTGCATTCCTGAAATGTCTGTACAAAAAAGAATACTTGAGGCATCATCCATGACAGAACCATTTTTCTGGTAGTTTCTGTAATAATTTAAGAATTTTTTATACTGATCTTTTGTTACTGTATCATTTTCATTATCTTTGAGATTTGCAACCCGTTTAATAAAATTTGCATAACTTATGATAGCTTTATTTAGAAACATTCTTTTCATAAAAACCTCCTGCTTCTTAAGTCTAAATCAAACCACTTCTGCTGACTGTTCAGTTTTTGGAGCAGTTTCTTTCATAACAGCCTGTTTTATGGCTATTCCAACTTCCTTGCAATCTGCAGAAAAATCATTGCCTGTTTTCTTAATTTTTTCTTTAATGTTTTTCAGTTCAGGTTTTGTTTCTGCATAATCAGAAACCATCTTTCCAGCTACAGCAATTACAGCTACAGCAACGCATGTACTCAAAAATCTTCTTATCATGCTAACTCCTTAGATTACTGTTTCTCAGTATCTGATAAAAATGTAGCACAGGTGCTATGCCGAGTAATGTCATAGGCATATTATTTTTTTAATTTTTTTTATAAAAAAACAGAGATAAATGTTTTATTTTCAGAAGAAGACCAGAGTTTGCTAAGACCTTCCTGAAAAGCATTCATTTCAGATAATTTATTATTTGTATTCCAAAGCTTTAGTGTTTTTTCTTCGCAACTTTCAATCATTAAATGAAGGTAAGCCCAGGCCTGTTCAATTTCATTAAATGAAAACTGAATATCTGTTTTTTTATTGTTTACAAGTTGTTGAGAATTATTTTTTATTTCCTTTAAGATTTTTTGATCTTCTTTATACAACTGGTAATAGTGTTTTAAAGTTTCTAATGATTTTTGAAGTTCATAATTATCTGGTTTTCTGAACAATTTCTGTATATAATCTAAATAACAAATAATTACATTGTTTATTGAATTAATTTTCATATTAAACCTCTCTCATTCGAATAAAGACAGTGCCGCCTTTTGGGAGGTGATAGACGGCACTGATTTATATTCAACTGTAACACAGTTTCTGATGATAAATGTAACACAGATAGTATGCCGACTAATGTCATAGGTGTGTTTTTTTATTATTTTTATTATTTTTTTTCCTTTTCCCCGTGCCCCTGATTTTTCCACGCCGAGTATAAAGTGTAGTTTCCGCAAAGAAATTGCTTTTTGAAAACATTGTGATTTATCAAAAAGCGAGCAAAAATGTGAAGTTTACAACACTTAAAAAAGCATTCTGTAGTAAATGTGTAGTTCGTATTATGTAGTATTGGATTGTAAAGAGTTGTATAAAATAGCAAGAATTGAATATTTCTTTTAAATTTTCTTTGCACTACACATTTTTAAAAGAATTAAAATAAATTTTATATGTAATAAGAATAGAGATAAAAACTACATGTAGTTTTACAATGTGTAGTTTTGATTTTGTTTGTTCTGAATTAAACTTTTTTGACCGCTGCGCGCGCCCCCCCCGAGATTTTGAAAATACGGCAGGTCAAGGCACGCTTCGCTTAAAGCCTTGACTCAGCCGTTTTGCAGATTTCCAAAAATTGTAAATCTGCAATCATCGTGCCGTCGCGGAGCGATGGCTGGGAAGAATCAGTTTGAAGCGAAGACGGCTTTTCAAAACAAAGCGTCTGCGAAGCAGTCGCAAACTTTTGAAAGCGGTCTGAGCGGAGTTTTGGAAGATAAACTTTTTTCCTGGAAGAAATCAATTTGTCCGAAGGACTTCATCGAGGCATTTTCATTTTTCAAGAAGCATACGGAAGGAGCAGTCTTGCTCAATTTCAAGTGGCTGCGACAGCAGGCACAAGCTTATGGCAAGTCTGCGACTGGAGCTGGAAGAATCATCGGTCCGCTAAGCGGCGGGAGCGCACGGACGCGCGACCAGAGCGACCTGCGTAAGAGGCACTTTTATTTTGGAAGAAGAAATACAACGGCGGAAGAGGCGGCAACACGGATGTTGCCGCCTTGCCGATTGAGCGCAGGCCTTGTGCCTGTGCGATTGAGGCAACAATTTTTCCCACACAAAGATATAACCCCACAGCCGCCACTTGTAGAACCAATTGAGCATCTTAAAACTGTGGGACAACTGTAATGTTGAGCAAAAGGGTGCCCCCTTGCCCCCCAAGAGCGGTTCAATAACATTCCTTATTTTTTACGAAGGGGGAAAAGGGGGA
>JAFZWX010000115.1 GCA_017617145.1 Treponema sp.
TGCTTATCAGAGTACCTGGAATGTTGGGCTTCATGTTAAAATGCCGTTTATAGACCGCATTGTAAAAAAGGTTTCGCTTAAGGAAAAGGTTTTTGATTTTCCGCCGCAGCCTGTAATTACACGCGATAACGTTACAATGATGATTGATACTGTAGTTTACTTTCAAATTACAGATCCAAAACTTTATACTTATGGTGTTGAACAGCCTATAAACGCTCTGGAAAACCTTAGTGCAACTACACTTCGTAACATTATTGGTGAACTTGAGCTTGATGAATCTCTTACAAGCCGTGATGTAATAAACACAAAGATGCGCTCAATTCTGGATGAAGCAACAGACCCTTGGGGAATCAAGGTAAATCGTGTAGAGGTTAAGAACATTGAACCTCCACAGGCAATCCGCGATGCAATGGAAAAGCAGATGAAGGCAGAACGCGAACGCCGTGAGCAGATTCTTATTGCCGAAGGTCACAAGCAGTCTGCAATTCTTGAAGCCGAAGGTCAGAAGCAGGCACTTATTCTTGAAGCTGAAGCTGCAAAAGAAGCTGCAATCCAAAAGGCAAAAGGTGAAGCCGAAGCAATCCGCGAAGTTCAGCAGGCAAAGGCCGAAGGTCTTAAGATGCTCAAAGAAGCAGGTATGGACGAAAAGGTTCTTAAACTGCGCAGTCTTGAAGCCTTTGAAGTTGCAAGCAACGGTCAGGCAACAAAGATTATTGTACCGTCTGATTTGCAGAGTTTGGCTGGGGTTGTTACAAGCGTAGCTGAAATTGCAAAGAAATAGATTGTCGGGTCAAGCCCGACAATGACACATGCTGTCAAGCCCGACAATGACACATGCTGTCATTCCCGCGCTTGACGCGGGAATCTTTGCGCGCAGCCAGTAACTCTCTGTCGCAAATGATTTTTTTTTGTTATAATTATTCCAGATACAAACTTATGAAAACACAAAAACTTTTAGAAAAACCATTTCGTCTCATGGCAATTGTGGGGTGCGTATTTATTTTGACTATGGTTATTCTGACTGTTTTTACAGGATTTTCGTATGAGCAAAGTGTAATGCCGTTTGCAAAAATCATTTCTTACGCAGCAGCTGCAGTTGCATTCCTGCTTTGCACACTCACCTTTTTCTTTTTTGAAAAACATCTTTTTTATTATTCTGCTTTAGAAATCCTTGTTTTTTCAAACATCTACAATGGCCGCATTTATACAGGACTCTTTTTAACCGCAATTCTGTTTATTCTTTTACTTCTTGAAAATCGTCTTACTTCTAAACCTAATCTTATCATTTATCTTGTTCTCGAAGTTATCAAACTGCTTTTAGTTATTCCCTACGGAGTGCGCAGTTTTTTGGAGTATATTGGAATCTCGCTTTTTTCACTTTGTACAATCGGCTGTATAAACCTGTTGTTCCGACACGCTTACGGGAAAAAAGATTCGGGTAATATAAATCTTGATGACTATCGTCTTTCGGAACGACAGAAAAACTGCATAAAAGAAATTGTCGTAAACAACACAACAATCAAAGCTCTGGCAATTGATTACAATGTTAGTGAAAGCGCAATCAAAAAAGACCTTTCACATATTTACACCGTTCTTGGAATAACCGGCAAGGCAGACTTAAAGGCCCTTTTTATAGGCTACAAATTCTAAACAGCACTAAAGATATTTTTCTTCGTATTTTTCAATTGGAATCGGCTTACTGTAATAGTAGCCCTGAATAACTTCGCAGCCAAGCTCGCGCAAACGGTCTACCTGGGGCTTACTTTCTGCACCTTCGGCAAGACAAACAAATCCAAGTTCCTTTGCAAGTGAAACAATATGGCGTAAAACAATCATATCTTCCTTGCGTTCACAGCAATCAATAATTGTATCTACAAAACTTTTGTCAATTTTTAAAGTATCAATCGGCATGCGTGTCAAAAGCGAAAGTGATGAATAGCCTGTTCCAAAATCGTCCATTGAAATTTTAAATCCGTGAGCTTTTAACTCTTCAAGCACATTAAGCATATGCTCCATATTATCGTAAGTTGCGCTTTCGGTAAGTTCAAAATCAATCAGTTCGTGAGAAACTCCATAGGAATCAACAATGCTGACAAGATTATCAATAAGATTTTCATCGTACATACGGCTGCGCGAAAGATTTACAGAAATCGGGTAAAGAGGTTTTCCCTGTTGTTTCCAGCAGGCAAGAGCAGCACAAACTTTTTTCAAAACAAGGTCATCAATCTGGGCAATAGAACCGTCTTTTTCAAAAAAAGGAATAAAACGATATGGTGGAAGGAACTCCTTGTTTTTATAATTCCAGCGGATTAAAGCTTCGGCACCCTTCACCTTTTCTGTATTAATATCAAACTTTGGCTGAAGGTAAACGACAAACTCATCCTGCTCAATTGCAGTTTCAACATAGGCTTTTATATAATTACCCCACGAAAGATCATCGTGCATTTTATCTGTGTAAACAACAATTTCGGTTCCCTGTTTGTTTGTACAAAGAGCCTGTGCCATTTTTGCAGAATCGGCAACCCGATTACCCGAAAGCATTGCACGCTGCATTGGAACTACACCACACTTGTAATAAATCTTATAGAACGGATCTTCTTCAAGTACAGAAAGTTTTTCAAAAAAATCCTTCAGTTTTTGAATAAGTTCAGGTTCGGGCATATCTTTTATGAGCATTGCAAAATTATCATCATGACAACGGCCGCTTGCATAAATAAAATCAGCTTCGTTCATTGCTTTTACAACATTGCTTAAAACTTTGTTGGCTGCAATATGACCGTAAGCTTCATTAAGAACACGGAACTGCTTAACATCAAAATGTGCAAACGCGTAATCATTAATTCCTACGTCGCCAGGAACTTCCAGATAAGCTTCAAGATGATTCCAGTTATAATTGCCAGTAATTAAATCGGTAAACGCAGCCTTGTAAAGATTTTCTTTTTCAAGCTTCGAAAAATCATCGCACATTACATTAATTGCTCTGTCGCTGGTTAGTTTCCATTCGTAAAGCAGTCTGATTTTTTTATAACCATGAAAAACACTTATAACCTTAGCATCTTCTTTTATGTGCAAATCGCTGTAGGGTCTGTGAGCATTGTCTTCTTTTGCAACCTCTTCAAAAAGATTTTTTATAAAAGACAAAGTTACGTCAACATCATCATCAATTTCGACAGAATAAAAAAATGTAGCTTCAAGCGGAATTGACTTAAGTCCTTTAGGATAATCTACACGTGAATCGTCCGGACGAAATTCAATTCCTATTACTTCATGTTCAATACCTTTTATAAAAAAAACACCAGGATAATCATAAGTTCCGAATGCATTTGAATAACGGCTGATTTCTTCGGGCACAATACCTAAATAAAAATCCTGAATCTGCTGATCAGAAGCATCCATATAATAGAGAACTCTGTTAGGTTTGAATAACTGGTTTAGTCTGTTTATGAACATAATTTTATAATAACATATAATCAGAGCGCAAACAATCCGCCAATCAAATAAACAAGAAAAGCCATAAGCCAGGCAATTGCACACTGCCATATTACAACACCGGCTGCCCATTTTGCTCCAAGTTCTCGTTTTACAGAAGCTATTGCTGCAACACAAGGAGTATACAACAAACTGAATACAAGAAGACTTGCGGCACTAAGGCTTGTCATCATTGTTTCAACACCGCCTGCAAAAAGTATTTCTAAAGTTGAAACAACACTCTCTTTGGCAATAAATCCACTTACAAGTGCTACAGAAATCTGCCATTCTCCAAGTCCAAGCGGCTGCATAACCGGAGAAATCAGTTTTGCAATTGAAGCAAGAATACTTTGACCTGCATCTTCTACATATTGAAAATGCCAGTTAAAACTCTGCATGAACCAGATTACAATTGTTGCAATAAAAATAATTGTAAAGGCGCGTTGCAAGAAATCTTTTGCTTTTTCCCACAAAAGCTGCGCTGTATTTCTAAGTCCAGGCATTCTGTAATTTGGGAGCTCCATTACAAAAGGAACTGCTTCACCTTTAAAAATTGTTCCTTTATATAAAAGTGCAATCAGAATACCAACAATAATTCCAAGAAAATAAAGTCCTGTCATTATAACTCCACCATGATGTGGAAAAAATGCGTTTACAAAAAAAGCATAAATCGGGAGTTTTGCAGTACAACTCATAAACGGAGTAAGAAGAATTGTCATACGTCGGTCTCGTTCACTTGGCAAAGTTCGGGTAGACATGACAGCTGGGACAGAACAACCAAAGCCTATTAATAGAGGAACAATACTGCGGCCCGAAAGACCTATCTTTCGCAAAAGCTTATCCATAAAAAACGCAACACGTGCAATATAACCGGAATCTTCGAGCATCGACAGGAAGAAGAAAAGAATTACAATTATAGGTAGAAATGAAAGAACACTTCCAACACCGGTAAAAATTCCGTCTATAATCAGTCTGTGAAGAACTTCATTTACACCAATTGAAGAAAGAGCGATGTCTGTAAGTTCGGTAATCTTATCAATTCCAGATTCCAGAAGCCCCTGCAGCCAGGCACCAATTACATTAAAAGTCAAAAAGAATACAGCTGCCATAATAAGTATAAAGGAAGGAATTGCAGTCCACCGGCCGGTAAGGATTTTATCAATTTTCTGACTTCTTTCTCTTTCTTTACTTTCATGCGGCTTTTTTACACAAATATCACACAAGCGGAAAATAAAAGAAAAACGCATATCGGCAATGGCTGCACTTCGGTCAAGTTCACGCTCTTTTTCCATTTGCATTATAATATGTTCAAGCATTTCCTTTTCATTTACATCAAGGTCGAGTTTATGAAGAATGCGTTTATCGTCCTCTAAAAGTTTGCTTGCGGCAAAACGAACCGGGATACCTGCTTTTTCGGCATGATCTTCAATTAAATGTATTGTTCCGTGGAGGGCACGATGTACTGCTCCTCCATTTTCTGTCTTATCACAAAAATCCTGGCGTAACGGAGGCTCCTGAAATTTTGCAACGTGAATGGCATGTGAAATAAGCTCTTCAATACCCTGATTTTTTTTAGCAGAAATCGGGACAACCGGAACTCCAAGAATCTCTTCCATTTTGTTTACATCTATTGAACCACCGTTTTCTATTACTTCATCCATCATGTTAAGCGCAATTACAAGAGGGATATTTAATTCCAGAAGCTGCATTGTAAGATACAAGTTTCGTTCGATATTTGTTGCATCAACAATATTTATAATTGCATGTGGTTTTTCATTCAAAACAAAATCGCGCGAAATGAGTTCTTCACTCGTATATGGAGACATTGAATAAATACCGGGAAGATCTGTTATAAGGGTATCGGGCTGTCCGCGAATTACACCTGATTTTTGATCTACAGTTACACCCGGAAAATTTCCTACATGCTGATTTGAACCTGTAAGTTTATTAAAAAGTGTTGTTTTTCCGCAGTTCTGATTTCCAACAAGAGCAAATGTAAGCGTAGTTCCATCGGGTAAAGGATTTTCATCATTTTTATTATGGAATTTTCCACCTTCTCCAAAACCCGGATGTGATACCGAAGATTTTTTTTCTGCTGTGAAAGAATGTTCTGTGCCAGCTTGTGACTTTTTTGTATGCAAACCGCATTCTTCTACTTCAATTTTTTCTGCATCTGCAACTCTTAAAGTAAGTTCATATCCGTGCAGACGGAATTCCATTGGATCTCCAAGCGGTGCATATTTTACAAATGTAATTTCTGCACCAGGAATAATTCCCATATCAAGAAAATGCTGTCTTAGTTCGCCATTTCCGCCAAGTTTTTTAACGCATACTGTTTGATTTATTTTTGCTTCATGTAAAGTCATTGTAGTATTATTATATCACGAATTTAAAATTGTAAGTAGATGAAAAAACGGTAATTATCATGTCATCTTGAAAAATCTGTTGATTTACGATAATATGAATTTGTTGCCGGGATGGCGGAATTGGTAGACGCCCAGGACTTAAAATCCTGTGTCGGGCAACCGACGTGCCAGTTCGATTCTGGTTCCCGGCATAAAGGTCTTCCTAAGGGGAGACCTTTTTTTATTAGATTGCCGGGTCAAGCCCGGCAATGACACAGCATTAGATTCTGGCAATGACAGAATGTGTCATTATCGGGCTTGACCCGATAATCTTTCTTAAGAAGGAGCTCAAGTTATGACTTTTCATACATACTCTTCTACCTGCCCGTTCAAATCTATTGCAGACATTGCAGGCAAAAAAATAACAATCATGGGGCTTGGGCTGAATGGTGGTGGCGAGGCGGCTGCACGTTTTTTTCTGCAAAAAGGTGCCTTTGTTATCGTTACAGATATGAAAACTCCCGAACAGCTTGCTCCAACTTTGGAACGATTGAACTCCGACAGCACACTTGACCACTCTCGTTTAACCTACCATCTTGGCGGGCACGACCTTGCCGATTTTGAAAATGCTGACTGTGTTATAAAAAATCCTGGTGTAAAATTTGACGGCAACAAATATCTGGCAGCAGCAAAAGCTATTGAAACAGACCTTAGCATATTCTTACGTTTTACAGACTGTCCGATTATTGCAGTTACAGGCAGCAAGGGAAAATCTTCTACTGTCAGTGCAATTTACTACGGATTACAGCAGGCAGGCTTTCATGCATTTCTTGGTGGTAATATTACTGTTAGTCCCCTTACTTTTTTTGATGAAGTTAATAAAGACACTCCTGTAGTAATAGAATTCTCTTCCTGGCAGCTTGCAGATTTGCGCGGACGTGGAGTATTAAAACCGCATGTTGCTGTCATTACAAAAATTGTTCCTGACCACCAGAACTGGTACGGCAATATGCAGGATTATGTTGCAGACAAGCGATTGATTTACGCAGATCAAACTGCCACAGACTTTGCACTTTTTGATGCAGGAGATGACGAACCAGGAACAGGCCCTGATTGTGGTGGAACCTGGGGAGATCTTTTTACCCGCGAATCTAAAGCACAAGTAATCCGTTACAACACACATAATAAATATACAGTTGATTTTGACAAGCTGCTTGTTCCGGGTGAACATATGAAATTGAACGCTCAGAATGCAGCAACAGTACTCCAGCTTATGGGAGTTTCAAAACAGCGCGCAAAAGAAATCTTACAAACCTGGCCGGGCATTGCACATCGCCTGCAGTTTTTTCACGAATGGAAAGGCTACAAGTTTTACAACGACTCTGCGGCAACTGTGCCCGAAGCAGCGGCAGCAGCAACACAGGCATTTGGGCAACCTGTAATTCTCTTAACCGGTGGAACTGAAAAGGGACTGGAACTGGATAAGCTTACAGAAGTTCTGGACGGCACAAATAAGAACGCCATTGCCCCTTCTGCCATTTATCTTCTTGCGGGAACTGCAACAGATAAAATCGTACCAGAACTGAACAAAACTGGAACAAAATATAATGGCCCGTACACGAGTCTGGATGACATGCTTAATGCCCTTAAAGACAATTTATTGAGCGGCAGCATAAAATCAGACATCATAGTATTTTCTCCGGGAGCAACTTCGTTTGGAATGTTTAATAATGAATTTGACAGAGGGGAGAAATTTATGAAAGCGGTACAAAATTCAATGCACTGACAATAGCGGCAACACCGGCGCGACCTACGTTGGAACTCTTACCAACACCCCAGACTGTTGTACCGTCTTTTTTTGTAATTTGAACATAAGAAATAGCGTGTGTATCTGAACCAGAGCCAATAGAATGCTCGTGGAATGAAGTAATATTAAATTCTGGTGCCGAGGTACGCTTCATAATATTTACAAATGCATCCAAAGGTCCGTTTCCGTTCGCTGTAATTACGTAGCGTTTTCCTTCCCATTCGATTGTTGCTGTCTGTGCTACGTGTTCAACACCTTCACCGCCGCGCTCGCCTTCAACATGCTTTTCGGTAATTTCAAATACATTAAGCGGAGATTTTGTTTTAAGCCACTTTTCTTCGAACAGGGCATAAATTTCGGCAGAAGAAAGTTCCCGCTGAAGCTCATCAGCTTTTGCCTTAACAACAGAACCAATTACAGGATGCATTGCCTTTGGCGGAACAATTCCAAATTCGTGTTCCAGAATATAGACTGCGCCACCCTTTCCGCTCTGACTGTTTATACGGATGATTCCTTCGTATTCAAAACCAATATCATGCGGGTCAATCGGAATATAAGGAACATCCCAGCGGGCATCTGGTGCAAGTTTTGTACGGGCTTCAATTGCTTTACGAATTGCATCCTGGTGACTTCCGCTGAATGCTGTATAAACAAGTTCTCCTGCATATGGCTGGCGCGGATGAATTTGCATATCGGTAAGTCGCTCATAAATACCGGCAATTTCTTCAAGGTTCGAAAAATCAAGTTCCGGGTCAATTCCCTGTGTGTAAAGGTTCAGGGCAGCGGTTACAAGATCCATATTTCCGGTACGTTCGCCGTTTCCAAAAAGACAGCCTTCAACACGTTCTGCGCCTGCTAAAAGTCCAAGTTCGCAATGTGCAATTCCTTCGCCACGGTCGTTATGATTATGAAGCGAAATTATGCAGCTGTCTCTGTCGCCGATGTTCCTGCAAAAATATTCAATCTGATCTGCAAACTGATTAGGCATATTGCATTCAACAGTCGAAGGCAGATTAAGAATAACCTTGTTTTGAGGAGTTGCTCCCCATTCTTTCATTATAGCCCTGCAGTTTTCCAAAGAAAAATCCATTTCGGTTTCGGTAAAATTTTCCGGGGAATATTCAAACAAAACATTTGTTCCGTCTGCTTTAAGGCTTTCAATGTTTTTCTTTATACAGCGTACGCCCGCAACTGCAAGCGAAATCATTTCTTCTTTGGACTTTCCAAAATTGTATTTTCGCTGTGCCGGAGAAGTTGCGTTGTACAAATGCATAATAACATTTTTGGCACCACGCACACTTTCTATAGTTTTCTGCACAAACTGGTCGCGGGCCTGGGTAAGAACTTGAATCCAGACATCATCGGGAATTAAGTTTTCATCAATAAGGCGGCGCACAAAATCATATTCGGTTTTATTTGCAGAAGGAAATCCAACTTCAATCTGCTTAAAACCAATTGCAACAAGCATTTTGAAAAATTCAATTTTGGCATCAATGCCCATTGGATTTATGAGTGCCTGATTTCCGTCGCGTAAATCAACAGAGCACCACACAGGAGCAGAATCCAGCCTTTTAGAGGGCCAGGTTCTGTCGGGAAGAGAAACTCCTTCAAACTGTCTGTACTTTCCGTTGTATGCTTTCATATGGTTTGCTTCGCCTTCGGCTCGCAATGACGAGCTATTTATTTTCGCAAAGGCCTTTAAACAATTCTTTGATTTCGGCAGTAAACGCTGCTGTATCTTTTCTAAGTCCTGTAAGGAACGAGTTATCCTGCAAAGGTCCAATTACAGCATCCATTTCTTTTTTGTTTCGGTAAGTCATGTTGCGGTAGTAGTCGGTGTAATCTTTTTCGCGCGAACCAAAGGCTGCGTTGTAAATATCGTAAGCACAAACTGTAACATCATCAGAAATGTTACGGTACAAATCAAAGGTAAAGTCTTCGATTGGACGGCTGTAAAGTTTTTCCAAAAGATAAAGTGCATAGCGAACCTTGAACTTTTCGTATTCAGCCTGGCATTCATTGTAGTAAGCATGTACAGCTTCCCAGTCATCAATTGAACCATCTTTGATTTTTGCAAAAAGTTCCTGAACCTTCTGGCTTGGAATAATCTGACCGCCGACACATTCCCATTCAGTATAAAGAGGAAGCTCACGGATTTTCTTAATAAGCTCAAGTGTCAGATATTCGCCACCAACTGATTTACAGTATTCCATAAGCGAACGTGTTGCAAAATATTTTACAATCTTACGGTACATCTTATAGGCTTGAACAGGCTTATGAATTGTAGCTCCAAACTTCTTCTGGCAAACAGGATCTTCAAGTACAAAATCGGCTTCGGGATTCTGATGCAAATAATCCTTTGCCTTCTGATAAACTGTTGCCTGATCATTTGCTCCTTCCATTGCATCGTTCTTTGTTCTAAGAAGATATTGTGAAGTAAGATTTATAATCCTGTCGAGCGCACTCATTATTTCCTGCATTGTATCTGGTGCAAACGGATCTGTTTCAATATTCTGAACTTTGATTGCACGCTTATCACGCTTTTTAAATTTATTGTTGTTGCGTGTAATGGCGAACATATCGTACATAAACCAGAAAGCCGGAACAATTCTGATTGCCTGATTTCCATTAAGACCAGGAGAAACAAGTGCAAACGGATACGGAATATCAAGTTCGTTCTGATAGCTTCCTTTTGAAACAAGAACAAACGAAGCAAAGCGGCTGTTGTGCTTAAAGTCGGAACACAAACCTGGCCAGAAGCCGCGTTTTGCAAAAATTTCTCCGTCGGGACTTCGGCTGTTGTGGTTACTTCCGATTGTTGCACCAGAAGCAATATTTGATTGTCCCATAATTGTAGTTGCAATAAGGAATGAAGAGTTATGATGCTGCTCGTGGAATGGGAATACAAGGTTGTTCAAAACTTCGCAGCATGAAATTGTAGAGTTGTCACCAAGTACAGAGTTCAGAACACGGGCACCATACTTAACCTGACAGTTGCGACCAATTACAAAGCGGACGGCAATTGCCTGATAGAACGCGCGGCTTCCGTAACCAAAAATTCCGTTTACCATTTCTACACCTTCGCCAATCTGACTTGGTTCTTCCGGTGAAGAAAGAATTGAAACATTCTTAAGTTTGAAGGCACCTTTAATGTAAGCGCATTTACCAATTTTGGCGTCTTTAATGATGTTGGAATTTTTTACTACAGAATCATCATCAATAAAGCCGTAAGTATTGAGTTTTTTGTCGTTGCCCTTTTCTGTAAGCTGAACAAAACGTTCGAGCAGCTGTGGGTCATCGCGGTAGTGAGACCAGATGTATGCATCGGCAGGAATCATGCTTTCAAAAGGAAGCACGCTTCGCCCGTCGTTTTCGTTTGCTACACCAATCCAGATTCTGTTTTCTTCCGGTTCACCTTCTTTAAGAATACCGTTTCCAAATTTAGAGTGATTTGTACAACAAAGCTCATTGATATTAAAAAGAATTACGCGGTTTCCAATGCGGTAGTTGTCAAAATAATATACATTTCGAACAACATCGTCGTCACCGGTTACAATATTATTCAAACGCGAACGACGAATACCACAAGTGAGTTTAAGGTCATTGTAAATAAGATTTACTTTACGAAGTTTTCCTAATATTATGAAGCCGGAGAAGAAAGAAAGGTGGATAAGTGTCGGGTCAAAATTTCCGTCACCATCTTCAACATAAAAGTTTTCCCAGGTTGGGTCATCGTTATGATTGAGATTCTTTTCCAAAATCTCAATTTCGTCTTTTCTTAAGTGGCGCTTTCCCTTCAAAAGGTCCTGAGGGATTTCCACTACCAGTTCTTTTTCATCAAATTCTTCGACTTTAACCATAATATTAATATTTTACAGTATTTTTGGAAAAAAATATAGGGGATTTATACTAATAGAAAACAAATCTGCTCCCGCGGAGGTATGTCTGCAAACTACGGCGAAGCTTGCAAGGAAAGATTTTCCTCGCTGCGCTCGGCAAGCTTCGAAGTAGTTTGCAAACCTACCTCCGCTCCGCAGCTTTGTTTTCAATTATTATTTAATTCGATTACCGCGATTTTTTTAATTGAAACTAATTTAATGGATTTTTCCTTTATAAAATAATATAATTATTCTATGAGAAAAACCTTTTCAGTCATATCCCTTTTTCTTCTTTTTACTGTAAATATCTTTGCACTTCCTTACGACAATATTCACGAATATACACTGGAAAACGGGTTGACGGTTTTTGTTTTAGAGGATACTTCTACTCCGCTCATTAGAATTGAGTATACAGCACGGGCGGGGTTTTCTAATCAGACTAAAGAAACTTCGGGATTTTTTAAACTTTATACCAGGATTTTTGATGCTGTATGCCCCATCGATTTTGAGATGTCTGAATGCAATGCAGATTCTTCGCGATATGTTGTAACAGTTTTACCATCTGAACTTGAAAATACCATGACAGCATTGGCTCAAAATGCTTTTGCACTTTCTTATTCTGATGATATTTTGAAAACACAACTTACAACACTAAAAAACGAAGTTTCTGAAGAAGCTGCCTCTGCCGGAGGATTTATAAATGCAGCAATCGATTCACGTGTTTTTTCTGCGGCTCCATGGAAACATGATTCAGGAGTTTATCCGTCGCTTTTTAATAAGACTACTGTTGAGCAGGCACGAAATACTTTACGAACAATTGCAGAGCGCTATTACACTCCTCAAAACAGCGCACTTTTTATAAGCGGAAACATTAATGCACAAACAATTCTTTCGCTTGTTGCACAGACTTTTGGATATTATTATTCCTCGTATTCTGTTCCATATAAAACAAATGCAACTGCGGCAAAAAATGCGCCTGTTTATAAAACAAAAAAGTTTGTACTTCACAGTTCCGATATTTCACAGGATATGACTCAGGTTGTCATTCAATACACAGGTTTGAATATTGAAGAAACTGAACTTGCTGCCGTTATGCTTAATAATGATGGTTCGTTTTTCAAATATAATCTTGTAAATCAGCCGTCGCTAAATATTCCCGGCAATGAATATATAAATGCAGCAGGTGCCCACAAAAAAGAAAGTTCAAGACTGATTATTCAAAGTCTTTTGCAAAAGCCTGAAGGAAAAAATGCTTCATCAATAACATCTCTGGATCAGGCACAGCTTTTTGTTGATACGGTTCTTTCGGGTATAAAAGAAACTAACTTTCTTGAATTCTATGCAGCCAAAATGATGGCAGTTAGTAATCTTGATGCAAGCAATTCTTCTTCTACCGATTTCATGACAAACCTTGCTTCTTACTGGGCACTTTCTCCATACGATTCCTTTACAGAAGATATGTTAGAAGAAACTAACAAATCTTCAACAGCGGCGAATCTTTATTCACAGGAACAAAAAATTGCTGATATTCAATTTGAAGAAATAATTGCCAAACTCGAAGCAGAAGAACCATATATTTTTGTAATAATAAATTCCACAGATTATAAAAAGAACAAAGCAAAATATACAACAGCAGGCTTTGAAGAAGTAAACAGTTCAAATGCGGCATGGTATAATCAATCTATTTTTGCAAATTATAAAGATCCCGAACTTTTATCTATAGCAGAGTCAGGTAAAACTAACATAACGACATTAAACACCTACACGAAAGATTTTTACACAGAAAACATCAGTCAGATTCAATCCTCAACACTTTCTAACGGAATTCCAGTAATTACAAAAAATAATGATAATTCTTCAGACATCACAATTTTGATTTCTGTTAGAGGCGGTAAATTAAACTCTGCAGATAACAACGGCTACGAAGAAGTTATGATAACACTGCTTGCCTGGAATATTCAAAAAGAAATTACTAATAAACAACAGGAAGGTGTGATTCTTGGAAGCCCTGTTATTGATTACAATTGTACAATTACTACCGGAACTGTAAGCATTGAATGTTCCCCTTATGATTTTTCGGCTTGCTGCAAGGCTGCAGCAGATGCAATTGTTTATGGTGATATTCTTCCGGCACAGGCAGACCGCGCAGTATCAAATGCACAGTACAAGAAGCGGCTCGAAAATGGAAGTGTTTCAAGACAGATGCTTGCTGCAGTTATGAAGGAACTTTATTCAAAAACTGCTTTCCAAAAGCTTTTTGATGCTAAAGAAGAAATTCTTACAGATACAAAATATCAGAAAATTATGGAAGGCTACCCTGCCCTGCTCGATGCAAGCCGCTACAGCATAATTCTTACAGGTCTTGTTCCGCAAAATGCAAATGATTTACTTGAAGCATCTATGGGAATTCTTACACAACGAAACTTAAAACAAAATCTTCTTACTGTTCAAAGCAAACTAAAAAACTCAAGTACAAAAAAAACTGTAAAACTTACACATACCTTCTTAACAGATATTCCTGCAGAAAAAGCAGGACCAATGCCTTCGAAATTAATTCCTACTACAAAGTTTCTTGATCCTGTAATGTATGTATTTAAACTTCCACAAGCCGGAACAAAAGAGAATGCACTTACAATTGCTGTTTTAAAATACATGGAAAAGCTTGTACAGACACAGATTGATTCCAACAAAAAGATGGAAGGGGCTGTTGCTCAATGTGGCGATGCATACGCAAATACAGACACAATTATTTTTACTATTCTGAATGTAGAAACTCAAAAAGAAGCCGATTCCTGTTGGGCTGCTGCAGTTAATGAAATAAATGATTTGATGAACGGTTCGGCACAGGCTGAAGTTTTACAAGAAATTAAGGATATCTGGACAAAGTCATTTTTACAGCAAACCCAGACAAACACAGGCACCGCACAACTTTTACAAAAAGGTTTTGAATACTTCCCATACGAAGTTCAACCGGATTATTATTTGAAGGAATATGCTTTTATAAACGGAGCCACACGCGAGGATATTCTGGAAATTTTGAATAATATCCCACAACAGCCGCTATTGCGATTTTATGCTAAATAAAAATTTATAAGGTGGGGAAAAAATCTTGCGACGCACGACGCGGGGCGAAAAGGAGCGTCATGCGCCTCAACCTTTTTTCCCCACAAATATTTTTTATTTTTGCAAAACTGAATCTACGAGTGTTTTAAATTCTTGATTCAAGAATACATTTGTATAAGAAAGATTATCGGATATTGAGTAAACACCGTTGCGTTCGATAATTGTGTCGCTACCGTTTCCTGTATCGCCGTCGCCTACAAGTTCTACTACAGGTTCGTCATTCTGGCCAAACTTTGTCATTACAAAATATGGCTGTGATTTCTTTGGAAGTTCTTCTACATCATCAGAGAGTTCTTCCAGCTCTTGCACTTCACCATCCTGCGGGCTCTGGGCTTGTCGAAGGGCGAACTTTGGTTCTTCTACTACAAATTCAAACTCAAGCGGTTCTGTTGCATCCGGGTATTCAGAAGGAACACCAGATGCGTCGAGTTCACCAATATAAAATTCTTCGTGAAAACGCGGATCATCGTTGCTTACAGAATAATGAGAATCTATAGTATCTAACATCGAAGTGTCGACAACGTATTCTTCAAGTTCTTCGATTTCTTCTACTTCATCAATTTCTTCAACAGGTTCAGCATCATCAAGGGTCTCAACTTCTTCTACTTCTTCTACTTCTTCAACTGGCTCAGCGTCGTCAATTGGCTCGACTTCCTCGACCTCTTCTACATCATCAATCTCTTCTACCGGCCCTTCGACAGGCTCAGGGACCGTGGTATCTTCAAGTTCTTCAACTTCTTCGACTTCCTCAATGTCTTCTACTGGCTCAGCGTCGTCAAGGGACTCTACTTCTTCTACTTCCTCTATTTCTTCAACAGGTTCTGCGTCATCAAGGGACTCAACTTCTTCGATTTCTTCAGCATCATCAAGAGCTTCGACCTCTTCGACTTCTTCTATTTCTTCAACAGGCTCTGCATCATCAAGTGCCTCTACTTCTTCAACCTCTTCTACTTCTTCAATTTCGTCTACTGGCTCAACATCATCAAGCGCTTCTACTTCCTCAACATCATCAAGCGCCTCAACCTCTTCTACTTCCGCAACATCTTCAACTTGCTGAACTCCAACCGGTGCAACATTTACATTCAGTTTTGAAGTTCTGAGGACTTCTTCTATAACGCGTCTTATTTCTTCAATTGTCGCACCGCCTGCAACTGCACCAGAAGCTTCAGTATCTCCACCTGTCTGTGCTTTTAATAAACCAATTATTTCTTCCCAACTTGAATCAAGATAGGCATCTACTTGTTTTGAATACTTCTTTGACTTACCGCCAATGCTTTTTTTGATTTCTTCGGAAAGCTCTGCCTTACGATTTTCAAGCTGTCGTGCAACCTGTGACCATTCTACCTTTTCTTTATTTTCAAGATATTCATTTATTATTCCAAATTGAACTTTCTTTATTCTCGATTTAATAACCGCAAGATAATCACGCTTTAAATTAAAGATTAAGGCTGCAAGCAAAAGCAGTGTCATGAACACACAGGCATAAATTAAATATTCAAGCTCGCGTGGCAATTCAAACAAAGTACTTGAATAAACTGCCGAAACTTTAAAATATTCACTGTCGGCACTAGTCATCAAAAGCCAGTATGAACCATCATCCTTTTCAAGAATTCGTTCAAGGCTAAGCTCTTTATTCTGAGTTTTTGAAGTTTTATTCCAGGCATTTAAAATTGGAGTAAAAAATTCTGATTGTGAAGTTTTTGGTAATCCTAATACAAAGCCACCATCATAGGCATCAGTTGGCGTAAGTGTTACAAAACTGTCTCCAAAATTGATTATCTTTTCATTAACCAGCTGTTGTTCAAACGAATAAAGATCAAAATAACAAACTAATGTTGCAAAATATGTATTATCAGTTATATAAAATGGAAACGAAATCACAAGGCGATTTTCAGACTTATCTAACAGGATTTTTGTTTCAGGATTATCGGCATCAACTAATAAAAGTTCACTTTCAAGCTCATTGGAATCTTTTACTATATCTGTATAGAGCTTATAGGTTGTATTAAGGCTAACGCGTTTTAATACGTCCGTTTCATAAGAGCTGTAGTGTAATGTACGTCCGTTTTTTTCAATAAGACGAATTCCATCTAATCCATAAGACTCGAGTTCATCAAATAACTGCGCAGTAAGATTTTTTCGTTCTGCCGAATCTTTTTCTGATGGATTTTGATGTACAAACGTTTTTACCGCAGAAGATTTTAAATATGCATCATCTCCGGTCTGGATTTTTGTGAGAATCTGGGAAATGTAGGAATTGCAGCGTTGTGAAAGTTTTTCGAGCTGGTCGTCCTTTTCGTCAATTTTTGTCTGTGCATAAAACTTTGTTTCAATTTGCGCCATTAAACCGGTATGCGCAAAAAAAACAAACGCAGCAAAAAGAACAAGAGCTGATAAAAAACTCAATGCTGCCTTCTGGCCAGAAGACATCTTTCCTTTTTCCTTATAATATTACTCTTATATTATCGGCAGAAAGAGTTAAAAAACACACCATATCTCTCCAAAAAAGAAAAGCGAACAAATAAGATTGCATACGGTCCGAGTTTTTGCGGTTTTTTGCTCCGCAAAAAATGCGAGCCGCTGCGAGCAAGCAAAATACTCGCTAAATAAAAAATGCTCACCCTAAGGTGAGCATTTTTTATGACCGGCTCTTGCTGGGCTTGAACCAGCGACACACGGATTAACAGTCCGTTGCTCTACCGACTGAGCTAAAGAACCACTATTCTTGCGAATGTAGATAATATATTATACAATTATTTTATTCTTGTCAATATAAGATTATATCTATATTTTTATATTGGATCAAATTTGGGGTGTTCCCTCTCGGGGAAAATGACTTCAGCCAACAGAGGAAGTTGTCCTCAGTCATTTTCCCCTACGGTCACAAATTCAAAATGTATTTCACAGGATACAATTATGTCAAAATCTGATATTAGAAAAGAAATAAAAGAATTAATTAATAAAAATATATCTACACTCGCAAATCAAAGCCGGATGATCTGTCAAATGATTATTGAATCTGAAGAATACAAAAGTGCCTCGGAAATATATGCCTACATGGCATTACCGGATGAAGTTGATTTAACTGATGTCATAAAACAAGCTCTTCTAGACGGGAAAAAAGTGGCTTTGCCTAAAATAATTTCCAAAAATGATGGGATTATGGAGTTTTTTTATCTGGACACTCTCAAAACACTTGCACAACAAACTTCGAACGGGGCATATGGCATACTGGAACCGGATGAAAAACTACCGGCGATACCAGATTCTGCTCTTAAAACACTTATTCTTGTTCCGGGACGGGCGTTTACAAAAGACGGGGACAGGCTTGGACGAGGCAAAGGGTATTATGACAGGTTTTTGGAAAAAGGCCTTGGTATGGGGCCCTTCGAGAGACTCAGGGACCCCGGTTGCGAGGACAAAAAAAGACTCCCGAACATTACTGTTGCAGGAGTCTGTTTTGATTTTCAGGTGCTGCCGGAACTTCCGACAGACCCGAACGATGTAAAAATGGATATTATTTTACAAGGATAAATTCAACTCGGCGGTTCTTCCAGTTGTTGTCTGAATCTTTTGGATTGACTACTGGTTTTGTACCACCCATACCTTCTGTTGTAATACTTGAACGGCTTACACCCTTCTTAACAAGATAATCTCTGATTGCGTCTGCACGTTCCTGAGAAAGAGGTCCAAGTGCTCTACCCCAATCACGAGGATTATCGATTGTCTCTTCGTCAAGGTTATCAGAAACGCGGTTTGCGTGTCCCTGGATTGTTACCTTGTAATCAGAGAACTTCTTAAGAATTTCAGCAATACGGTTCAAGATTTCTACGTTCTTCTGAGCCTGCTCTGCACTAAGCTTAGAGTTAGCTGTCTGGAAGTTAGAAGCATCAGATTCAAAGATGATAGAAGGAACTGCCATCTTAAGAACATTGCCTTCGCGAATAACAAGAACATCAACAGGAATCACACCTTCTACTTTATTTGTCATTCCAAGGTTATCTGTTACTGTAAAGATGTATGGATAATCCATAGCAGACTGAACGCGTTCTGCATTTCCTTTGGCATCCTTCTGAATATTACTTAAACCATCCCATATAATGCGTTCTGTAATCTGACTCTTTCCTTCTGTCTTCCAGAATGCCTTACCTTTAGGATCATTGATTACAAATGACCAGTTCTTAATTTTAGCCTTTGTTGTTCCGGTAAGCTTTATGAACAAATCATCATCAATACCGTCGTTATCTGGACTGAAATATTCTGGTGCAGTCTGAACCTTAAGCTGTGGAGGTGTTGCTGTACAAACAAATGGAGAAGAAACTGCATTTACGCGGTTACCTTTTTTATAAACAACATTCAAAGTACCGGTAAAGGTTCCTTCGCAAACAGTACCAGTTGAGTCGGCACCGTTCCAGTTGATGTTTGCAGGAAGATTTCCAACATCCTTATCAGAAATTGCATATACAGAAGTTCCATCTTCGCGGCGAACATCAAAGTTCCATGAAAGCAAATCTTCTTTTACAGAAGTACGGATTTCGAAGGTCTGTGTATCTACAACATTGTCGTTGTTTGGAGAAATACCTTCGCGTTCTGCTGTAAGATAAATCTTTGTTTCACGGTTATCAAGAACAATTCCGTTTATATCTGAGCTGAAGCTGTTTCCGGCATCATCAGTACAGAATACTACAATGCTGTATTTTCCGTCGGCAGCAATGTTTCCAGATTCGTCTGTACCATCCCAGATAACTTCATTCTTTGCACCACTCCAGGTATATTTCTTTACGCTCTTTCCCTTTGAATCACGAACATCGGCAGTCCAGAGTTTTTCTGCAGTAGACTTAGAAAGTTTAACCGGAATATTATCCTGATTTCCGTCGTTATCTGGAGAGAAATATGTCCAAGGAAGTTCCCATTCAAGTGAAGGGAATTTTGTATCGAGCTCAAATTCCTGTGTTGCGGCAGCGGCAGTAGAACCATTTGCAGCAGTTACACTAAGTTGTGCAGAATAGAAGCCGTCATCGCAGCGGGTGTTGTCGTCATCGTTTCCGTTCCATACAAAGTTTGCAGGAAGTTTTTTGTTTTCCTTCTTTGTATAAACAGCTTTTCCGCTCTTGTTTTTAATTGTAAACTCATAAGAAGCAACATCTTTTGTCTGAGTTACAGGAGTGAATGTAATTGTATCTTTTACTTTGTTTCCGTTTGGAGAGAAAGCAGTATCGGTCATAGCAAGCAAAAGCTGAGTTTCGGTTGTATCAAAGGTTACAAGATCATTAGAACGAACTTCGCCTTTGTTTCCTGCCAGGTCAGTTGCAGTAAGGATAAGAACATACTGTCCCTTTTCTGCAATTCCACCCTTATCATTCAAACCGTTCCAGGTAATAGATTCAGGAGGATATTCTCCAAGGTCATAAGTCTTTACAATTGTTGAACCATCTGCTGTACGGATTTCTGCTTTCCAAGAAGGAACAGGAGAACCGTTAGATGGTGTAATCATAATTGTATATTTTACATCTGCCTTTGAACCGGCACCAAAAACCTTGTCTGATACACGAATCTGCGCAGCTGGTTTTTCTGTATCAAGCACAAAAACTGGTGAACAGATTTTTGCAGGAACATAGCCGTTCAAATATTTTGCAGTTACATAAGCCTGATATTCTCCGTCGGCAAGTTTATTTCCTCTGTCATCAGTTCCATCAAGAGTGATTGTTGCAGGAGGAACGGCACCCTTTGTATTCTGATTAAATGATTTTACAACGCTTCCGCTCTTGTTTGTAATTCCAACTTCCCATTCAGTAAGCTTGTTACCAGATTTTTCTTCTGGAACAGGAATTGTAACATTAAGAGTGATTGTCTTAAGGCTTGAGTCAGTTCCCGGAGAGAAGTAGCGTGAACCGTCAATGTAAATATTTGTTGCAGGTTTTTCTGCAGAATAAATGATATTTGTAATTGTTGTCTGAGGAGCAACGTTACCTGCACGGTCTGTAGCAGTAATTTCGTAAGAATAAACTCCGTCTGGAACCTGAGATTCATCATCGGCAATACCACGCCAGTTGAATTCTGCAGGTTCTGCGTTTGTCCACTTGTAGGTGCGAACAATTGTTCCGTCTACAGCTTTGAATACACCAACCCATTCATCTTCTACAGAACCAGTCTGACTGATTTTAAGTGACGATTTTGCACCTTCACCAAAAATCTTGTCGGTCGGCTGATCAAGTTCAATATCAGGAGCAACTGTATCTACAACAACTGTGTAGTCCTGAGTTTTACCAACGTTACCGTTATCATCAGTTGCAGTTACGTAGTAAGTATAAGTTCCGTCCGGGGCAGTTTCACCATTGTTCATTGCTCCGTTCCAGGTGATAGATTCAGGAATTGGAACACCTTCTTTTTTAGCAATAAGCTGCTTAAAGAAAGATTTAAAACCAAGCTTTGAAGGAAGTGCAACCTTATTTTCGATTGTACGAACAACCTCGCCGCTTTCGTTCATAATTACAAGACTCCAGCCCTGAACATAGCGCTTGTCGGAAATGTTCAAAGGAATTACAAGTTCATCCTGTACACCATCATTATTTGGCGAAATATATTTTTCTTTTGCAAAACCCAATCCTGCGCACAAGGCAAAAAGGATGGCAATTGTTAAAAATCTGATTTTTTTCATTTTGCATCTCCTGAAACTGGGATTTTCTGAACTTCTGGAGCATCGTCATCTTCGAGCCAAAGCTGTATTACCGGAGGATTTACGTCTTTAAGGCCAAGATTTACATCAACACCATAAGAAGCGGCATTTACAGTTTCATTAAATTGTCTCCAGGCAACATTTGCAGACATTTCACTCTGACTCCAACCGTTCTTCTGAAGATAATCATTATTCTTAACATCAAAAGTAAAACGGAATGTAAGACCTACAGAAGGCATAATGTTTTTAACACCATTTGCAAGTTCCCTGATATTGAATTTTTCTGAAACGCTTATAAAAAGCATATCTTTTACAGCAAACTGAAGTCCCATATCTGTAATAAGATTCTGGAAAGCAGGCACTGTAAAATCAAAAGAGAAACCAAGCTTTATTATGTCATTCTGAACAAGAGTTCCAGCAGTTCCAAGCTTTAAGGTTGCAATTGAAGGAAGCGAACTGGCTTCTCCGCCATCAATACCAGGAAGAGTTGTATTTCCAAAGTTCTTACCAAGGTTCAGAATAGAAACTCCATAACGGAAATCTTTAAGGAATCCAAGGTTTCCGTAAGTGTAAACAAAACCAAGATTTGCAGAAAGATCCCAGTCTGTTGCAGATTTCCACCAGAAAATACCAGAATTCAAGTTGGCACCAACAGTAAGTCTGTCTGTGATTTCTTTAGCAAGACCAAACTTCATGTTAAAGCTGTTGCCAAGATTCATTTCATTGAAAGTTACTGTAGTAAGATTTCCATAACCACTGAATACAAAACGCTTAAATGGAATAAGAAGTCCAGCTTGAAAAGCATTACCGTAACGGCTGTCGTTTGTTTCATTCGAAGAAAAAAGACTTGTATTTGCAAGATTCAAATCAATTCTTTGTTCCTTTGCTGTCAAAGCAGGATTTACGGCAATAGATTCAGGACTTGCATAGAACAAGCCGCCGCCAACTACAGATGAACCATTTGCAAGCTGACGAGGGCTTGAAAGTTCATAAAGATTGTCGCCATAAACCGGCGGGTTGTAGGCATTTACAGCCGACAGTACAAAAACAAGAACCGCAGCTGCACTAAAGAATTTTTTCATTTCTAAAAAATCTCCTTATATAAAAAACTTTGTACTTTTTCTATTATAATACAAACAATTATAATTCATTTTGCTTTTTTGTACCATAGATGTATAATATCCTTATGAAACACAAAATCAAACTTCCAATCCTGGCGGTTGAACTTATAATTGCGACTCTTATATTTGGTATACTTATGACCATTGTAAACAGTCTGACCGGTTACAGGGAATTCAAACAGGAACTCGAAAATCTTTACGGCGATATTACGATTCAGCTTGCAAAAACAGGTGCAAGTTATATTCATGTAGACAGCATTCCTTATTGGGTAAAGCATGAACCCGACGAAGAATGGGAAGAAACAAACCAGAAGCTTGATACTCTTACAAATACCTCAGACCTTGCATATATTTATGTAAGCGTAATTTCACCAGACTACAAAACACGCACTTATGTTTTTGATACAGTGAATAAGCTTTCTCTTGAAGCAGGCAGTACAGTTATTCCCTTTGGAACAGTAAGCTCGCTCGAAAATAAAGATGAAGAATATATTAATAATCTTAAGCTTGTTATAGAAGAAGGAAAAAATTACACATCTTTTACTTATAAAGGCGAAGGCGGTCATGTAACTACAGCAATTCCGCTTTTTGGAACAGACGGTAAAGTTACTGCAATCATGAGTATTGTAAAACCGATGAATGAAATTAAGGAACACAAAAGAAACTTTCTGCGTTCAATTATCATTTCTGCAACAATTCTTACATTGCTCTTTATTGCACTTTATGCATTCCTGCTTTATATGGGAATTATCCGCCCTATTCTTTTTGTTACTTACGAAACTTCGCATCTTGCAGAACATCATGGTGAACTTACAGGACTCCTGAAAAAAATACGCTACCGCAATGAAATTGGAAAGCTTGCCGGCTCTGTAGAAAAAATGAGCCGCGACATGAACAAATATATAGAAGATTTAACTCATGCCACTGCAGAGAAGGAACGTCTTGGCACTGAACTTAATGTAGCAAAACAGATTCAGGCAGACATGCTTCCAAAAGTGTTTCCTCCATATAAAAATCGTCCGGAAATTGAACTTTTTGCCAGCATGACTCCTGCAAAAGAAGTTGGCGGTGACTTTTATGATTTTTATATGCTTGATGATGACCACTTTGCAATGGTTGTAGGTGATGTTAGCGGAAAAGGAGTTCCGGCAGCTTTGTTCATGGTAATTACAAAAACCCTTTTAAAAGATACTGCCGAACATGAATATAATCCGGCAAAGGTTTTTGAGCATGTAAATAAAATTCTTTGTGAAGGAAATGAGTCGGGACTTTTTGTAACCTGCTGGATGGCAATCTTAACAATTTCTACAGGTGAACTTAATTTTGCAAATGCAGGACACAACGCACCAGTTATTAAAACAAACGGCGAAATTAAATATCTTTCTACAAAACCAAATCTTATGCTCGCAGCAATGGATGGTATTCCTTATACAAATAATACTATTAAAATAAACACAGGAGACAGACTCTTTATTTACACCGATGGAATTACAGAAGCCACAAACGATTATGATGAACTTTACGGTGAAGAGCGTCTTTTGCATATTCTGAAAACCGTTCAAGATAAAGGAAAAACTCCTAGAGATATTCTTGATATTGTGCGCAACGACTTAAATGATTTTGTACTTGAAGCCCCGCAGTTTGATGACATTACAATGCTTTCGATGGTTTACAAAAAATAGGAGAATCATGGAACTTACGATAACAGCCGACGATAAACAGTTAGAAACAGTACTCGATTTTATACACAAGCTGCTTCCGCCAGACTGCGAAACCGATTTGATGTACAAGATTGATGTTGCAGCAGAAGAGATTTTTGTAAATATTGCACACTACGCCTACAAAGACAAAGTACCGGTCGGAGATTTTGGCCAGGTCCGGATTACCTGTACTTACAAAAATGAATTACTTACAATAATTTTCCGAGATGCAGGAGTTCCTTTTAATCCTTTGGCCCGCCCCGACCCGGATATCACTCTAAGTGCCGAAGACCGCAGCATCGGAGGACTTGGTATTTTCCTCACAAAAAAGTACATGGACAAAGTTGAATATCAGTACGAAAACGGCGAGAATGTTTTAATTTTGAAAAAGATGATTTTCAGGTGCCACTAAGATTCAATAGTAAGAATACTATCCATTCCAGTTGCAATAAGAACCTGCTTGCAGAACGATGACGGCTGTTTTACAATCATTTTGCCGCCGGTTGGGAGCATGAGCTTGTGAGCCAGAAGAATTACGCGCAGGCCCGAACTTGAAACATACTGAACATCTTTCATATTAAGATAAAGGGTTTGCGTTTGTGGTGCAACTTCCTTGAGCTTTACTTCGAGCTCTGGAGCGGTTCCTGTATCGAGGCGTCCAACTATAACAAGTTCAATTGAAACTGGGGTTTTATTTTCGGTTATTGTCATTTTTTATCCCTCCACATTAAAGTGTTTCACTTACTGCACTGCAGCATACTCTAAAGCCTAAGTTACTGCTCTTTCCACTTGGTGCACTACCACTTCTATAGAATACAGTACATTGTTGTGGGTCATCAAGCCAGCTGCCACCACGTTTTACATGCATTTCGCCAGAGCTTGGTCCATGTGGATTTGTCTGTGCGCCAGAAGCAAGCACCGGACTATAATAATCCCAGCACCATTCGGCAACATTACCGCACATATCATATAAACTAAGACCGTTAGGATCTTTTGTTGCAACATCGTGTGTCCTGATTCCACTGTTTTCACCATACCAGGCAACCTGATTTATATTCTGGTTTCCGGCATAAGGTGTAGGAGAAGAACCACGTCCATCACGAGCTGCGAATTCCCATTCTGCTTCGGTTGGAAGTCTGTAGCCGTTTGCAAGGAAATTACATACAACACGCTTCCATACAGGACTTGTTGCCTCAAACTGACTTAAATCGGTAGTAGTTCCAATACTGTAGCATGGTGTAAGTCCATTCAATCTGCTTAGCATATTACAGTAAATAATTGCTTCACACCAGTTTACGCATTCTACAGGACGATTTTCTCCCTGAAGTTTTGATGGATTTTTTCCCATTACATAAGAATACTGAAGCTGAGTTACAGGAACTTCGGCAAGATAGAAACCAACAAGAGTTATAAGGCTGTTCATTGTTCCAGCACCCATTACAAATTGTCCGCCTGGAACAAGAATCATCTTTGGATTTTTTCCAAGCTGAACACGAGGAGAGATGTCTTTTTCAAAGGTTTTGTCATCACCACCATCTTTTATAACTTGAACAGGAACACCGCATTTTGAACAGAATTTATCTACTGCACTAAGAGCATTGCCACATTCCGTGCACGATCTGAAAACCTTTACCGTCCCAACCGGAAATCCGCAGTTAAAACAAAAATGCGCCTCTTCCGGCAGTTCTGTATTACATTTGTCACATTTCATATCCTTTATTATAACACCATCCCGCAAATTTGACTAGAACAATATTTTGTGGTTGAAAATTCGCGGATTTTGACTTATATTTAAAGGTATGGATGTAGGTGATATTAAAAAAGAACAGGAAGAAGAAAGAAAGGCGGCTCAGCAGGCAGAAAAACAATCGTTTTTTTCGAGTCTCTTTTCTAATTTATTCAAATCTTCAAATCCTGAAGCAGAAAAAAAACGTAAATTAAAGGCAATTGCAAAAACCTTTTCTAAAACTAAATTCCACAGCTTTTACAAGGCTTCAACAATTGAAGTTATGCCTCCGTTTGCAAAATTGTTTTATGACATTTATAAAATTGTTTCACCTGCACAGGCTATCTTCAAATCAAATCAGAATCCAAACCTTTATAAAGCACAGGTTGTAAATTATTCACTTTCTGAAAAACAGATTGGCCTTTTAGAGCATTTTGATCAGCAGAAAATTATTGAAATGTCCCGCCAGGTACCAATCCAACAGCTTTCGGCGAAGCTTGATGAAGAGTTTTCTATTTTCTCTGCGGAATTTGACAACGAACGCATGAATAAAACAGAAAATCTTTATAAAGCCTTCAGCACACTTCAGGATTTCTGCTGCTTTGATTATTATGTTCTGCTCAAAAAGTTTGCTTCCGGCATTCAGGAATATAATTTTAATTCAGTTCCTAATTTTGAAAAAATCAATGGTGAATATATTACAGATGATCTCAAGGATTTTTGTACTGTAGCCTACTCCATAACAGATGAAAATCTTTTGTGGAATGAGCTTTTTGCATTCCTTAAGGCAACTCAGGCAACAGAAACAATCTCTCTTGGTAACTGGAAAAAAATTGTTGCACGAATTAAGAATATCCAGCAGTCTGGTGCCTTTGAACTTATGATCCGCCATATTTCGGGCAATACAGAATACGTTACACAAGTTCAATCACACTATTCTTCTTTAATAGAACCTTACATGGATAAAATTCAGGAAGAGATTCGTACTACAATTTCAAAAATCGGAAGCCAGCAAAAGGAAAATAAAGCAAACCAGATTTGCGAACAGATTTTTGGAAGCACAGATTTTCAGACTCTTCATTTTTATATTACGGGTGCTAACGAAACCTTTGTTAAAAAAGAGCTTGGAACTTTCATATATACGGAGCCCCTCAACTATCTTAAAGCCTTCCTTCTGGAATATGTAAAAAAAGATATCCGTGAATTTTATGATGTTGTAGTTGTTCGAGGTCAGTGGGATGCTTCGCTTGCAAATCCAATGTCGAATGCATATCAGGAACTGCTTAAGATTTCTGATGAAATTACAGCCTTTGATTCTGATTTATCTGAAGACGGTGGTTCTGGTCTTAAAATTAAAAACCTTCTTCCAAAAACTGCTCATGATCCTGGAGCAGAAAATATTATTAACCGCGTTATTTCCGATGCAAATGAACAGGCACGAGGCTACCTTGTTACAGCGGCACAAGATTTAATTACAATTGGCAAAACACTCAAGCAGCTTATTGAAGATTATTCTAAACAAAAAGCCGAAATTGTGCAGAACTGGCGCGAGCTTGAACGATTCCTTGACCACCCTATGAAAGAATTCAGCGTTGGTATTTATAAAAAGATTTATCTGTTTGTACAGCTCATGCAGCAGTATTTGTCGTAGACGACGTAACAACGGGAGGGCTCTATGGTTGAAGTTGAAAAAGAAGAGAACAAGGTTCCGCGTGCACTTCTTGTAGGTGAACCTGGAAATGATTTGCAGGAATTAAAAGGTCTTGTTCAAACTCTAGGCCTTGATATTGTTCAGCGGCTCACCCTTAATCGAATGGAAGTTCATCCTCAGTACGGAATTGGAACCGGCAAAGCAAAAGAAATTGCGGAGCTTGCAAAACAAATAAATGTAGACTGCATTATTTTTGATTTTAATATTGAACCACGAAAACAGCGTAACTGGGAAGAATTAACAGGTCTTTCGTGCTTTGACCGTCAGGAAGTAATTATAAAGATTTTTGCTCAACGCGCTACTACAAAAGAAGCAGTGCTTCAGGTTGAACTTGCACGCCTTTCTTATATGCTGCCACGACTCAGCCATGCAAAAAATGATTTTTCACGTCAGCGTGGTGGTGCATTTGGTGCAAAAGGTTCCGGCGAAACTCAGCTTGAACTTGACCAGCGACTTATCCGCGAAAAAATTGCAGCTGCAAAACACGAGCTTGCCGAAATTGAACTCAACCGAAAAACTCAGCGAAAACAACGTGAAAAAAATCCAACCTGTGCACTTGTTGGTTATACAAATGCCGGAAAATCAAGTTTGCTTAATGCACTAACCGGTTCCGACGCCTATGTAAAAGATCAGCTTTTTGCAACACTCGACCCGCTTACAAAAAAATTACCTTTGAATGAAAGTGCAGGCGTGCTCATTACAGACACTGTAGGTTTTATTAATAATCTTCCGCACCATTTGATTGACGCCTTTAAGTCTACACTTGAAGAAGCAACGTTTGCAGACCTTCTTTTAATTGTACTTGATGCAGCCGACCCTAACGCTATGGCACATTACGAAACAGTCTGCAATGTTCTTGAAGATATTGGTGCTACAAAAAATCCACGGCTTATTCTTTTGAATAAAATTGATAAGGCCGAAGATGAAGCAATTGCTGCAAACTACACTGCCCTGCGCCACCAGTTCCCAGATGCAATTAGTGTAAGCGCAAAGGAACAAAAAGGCTTTATTGAACTTAAAGATAAAATCACAGAACTTTTGTACGGCGAGATTCACGAATATATAATTCCTGCAGGTAAGGTAGCACTCATAAACGAAATGCGAAAGGCCGGCTGTATTTTACAGGAAGAATGGCTGGACGACGGCGTTCATATTCAGGCAAGAACTGTTGGAAGGCTTGCAGTACTTTCGGCCCCTTACATAAGTCAGAAGGTTCAGTAATTGAAACCGCAGTTCCATTTTTCAAAATCAGATATTGTTCTCTTTTCGGTTATCGGATTTCTGGTGCTTGTAATTGTATCTGGAACAATAATTGGCCTTGCTTCTAAAAAAGCCGCTCTCGGAAAAAATCTTAGAGACGCAGATCCAGAACCTACCCCGCGCGAAATTGAAAACTTAAACAAACATTCCGATTCCCCGATTGCCGCCTACACAGGCCTTGGAACAATCCGCTGTATAACTGCCGCTCAAAATGAAGAAGATACTGGAACTGCTGTCATTGTAACTCCTTGGCTTGCATACCCTCAAGGCGACACCGTTTTTTTCGAAGAACTATCCCGTAAACGGCTGATTATTTCCGGCATCTTTACAGCCTACTTTTCTTTGCACACAAAAAACGAACTCTTATCTACAACTGAAGAAAAAATAAAACAGGAGCTGCAGGAACAAATAAACGAGCAGCTTTCTCTTGGACAAATTTCTCAAATTTATTTTACAGACTATCTGTTTCTGGAATAGGAATTTTATGAAGAAAAAACATTTATTCTGGATTATACCGCTTGCTATAATTATCCTTCTCTTTGTTTTCTACAAGTTTTTCTTTAAGCGAGTAGATGTAACAATAATCGACAGCGACCTTGAAAAATTATCAAGTGTTTTTAGTGACAGCTCCGTAGACATTGCGCAATCAATTGATGAAGGTCTTGATTTAGACGCGATGATTGAAGAAATAAAGAAGGAATATGCAAAATCCGTTAAGAAAAACAAGCTTTATATGAGCATTAATGAAAACGGTATTGCTGAAAATCGTCTTGCAACCTGCATAAGCCAGGTGCTTTCTAAAAATCTGACTCGTCCAAACGGCCATCTTTATTTTACTTCACCTTATGAAACCTTCTATCCATTTTTATCTTATGTTGCTTATGATTCTGGCATTGTGCTTGAAAAATCTGGAGCAGAATTCCGCGTTTACTCTTCCAAAGATGAAAGTATAAAAGAAGGAATGCTCTACACAGGAAATGAGGGAAATCTTTTCAGGACAATTTTAGACGGCAAAGAGCTTTATCGTTATGGGCTTTTTGCAAACCAATATTTCACGCAAACAAAAATCAGTATAGAAGACAAAGAATATAAAATCAAAATATCTTATAACCAGGGCAGCGTGGAAGAAGTAGAAAATCTTTCTTATACAAATGAAAGCGACACACTTTTTGTAAATTTCAGATCATGCGAATGGCACACACAAGCCGAACAGGAACGCCTTTTTGAAGTTATAGAAAACATTGCCAAAATTATAAAAGAAGGCAAGACCAAGCTTGTAGTTATTGATTTACGCATGAACACCGGCGGCTACACAACAATTCCATATCTGTTATGTGGCGCTCTTGTATGCGGTACAACAGATGAGAAAAGTGATGAATTTATAAAATACATGGAATATTACTATTACCTTAATTCAAACCAGATCTGCATAAACACAAAGGCATCCCGCAGCAGACTATCTTTACAAGGCCGTGGCGACGACAACCTTACAAGATACCTCTTAACAAAAACAGATGAAAAATACCCTGTTTTGTCAGACCCAGAAGCAGAATATACTAAAGAAGTTTCCCCTATTTACGACGGAAAAATCCTTTTAATTACAGACCTATACACAGGCTCAGCTGCCGAGGAATTTGTTCTGATGGCAAAAACAATCTTCCCAGACCATACAATTATTGTTGGACAAAACACCCGTGGCGCCCTTGATTACGCCAATGTTTTCCAGTTCAAACTCCCAGACTCCAAGCTTTCATTCCAGATTTCTTTAGAAGACAACACAAAGTCTCCTCTTTTAAAAGACTGCCCAACCTGGCAAGGCGACACAAAAGGCTGTCTGCCAGATTACTGGTTTACGTTTAACGGTGATTTTGAACTCTCAGAAATTATTGATGTACTGAAGTAGCCCCCACAACACCAGCAGATGCAACGGGTAAAAAATGTAGAAAAACCATTTGTGGAAGGGGTGACGGGAACCAGCTTGTCCATTGTAAGAAAGATAAAGTGGAATAAAAAGAAACATGCCTGCCTGCCAGAGTTCCAGATACCAGTTGTATCCTTTAAGACAAAGAATTGTAATATCGCTTACAAGAACAAGAATTGAAACAAGGCTGTAAAAAATCAGAAGTTTTTTGCGGTTGTCTTTTAGAAGATAAAAACACAAAACCATAATTGGAACAAAAAAGGCCCAGTCACCAAAAACAGTAAAGGCTATTAGAACAAAAATCAAAGTCCATTTTGGAACAGATTCAAGCTGCGATTCGAGAACACAAAGCATTAAGAATGAAAGCAGCAGTGTATAAATTACATTCAGCTGTGCCATAGCGTCCGATGAGGTATGTATAAGTGCATAAGGAAACTGCGAAATAATTGCAAAAATCAAAAGTCGCAGCGCATAACGTTTTTTTGAAGAAGTGTGAATAAAACCCTGAACAAAAAACCACGACATAACAGGAGCCGTAATACGGCCAATAGTTCTGAAAACAAAAGTTAACGCAAAACCCCAGTTGTAATTATAAAAAAACTTTTGAAACAAATAGGCAATGTGGTCTAAAAGCATTCCTATAATGGCAATATATTTGAGCTGATTTCTGTTTAGTGAAAAACTGGATGTCTGAGGCTGCAAGCCCTCTTCCATTAAAGCTGAACTCCGGTTCTGATTTTTTCGTTGAATCGGTCAAGCTTTTTGCCTTCCAGAGGATTTGGTTTTCCTTCCATAACATCGCGAAGGGCACGCATTTCTTCACCGCTGAAGTTTACGCCTTCGTTCATGTGGTTTATAAAGCTTTCGGTAGCCATTGGAGCAACCTTGCGGCACATTTCAAGAATAACCTGAGCATAAACACGGATTTCGTACTGTGCGTGACTGTCGAGGCGCAGCTTTAAGAAGTGGAACAGGTTGTGAAGGTCCATTTCCCAATAGAATTCTGTATAAAGTGAAAGCGGCAGGTTGATGCGGGCAATTTCGCGGGCAAGACCACTTTCAATAAGTTCACTGTAGTTTTCGTAAGCTTCCTTCTGGCCTTCTTCGAGTTGAGCAATTATTTTGTCTGCAGTTTCTTTATCAAAGGCTTCGGTAGCGCGGCCCTGCTTGTTGTCGGTGCTTTGTGGTGCAACCTTGTCTTCGGCAGGAACATAGAATTCGTCTTTCATAATTGAATAACGGCCAGAAACTTCATTCATGCGTCCTGTACGGTGACGTACCCACTGGCGTGCTACGAAAATAGGCATTTTTACATGGAAGGTCATTACAACCTGTTCAAACGGAGATGTATGCTGGTGACGCAAAAGGTAATCAATAAGGGCGCCGTCCTGACTTACAGATTTAGTTCCTTCGCCATAAGAAACACGCGCCGACTGAACAATCCTCTGATCCCCGCCAAAATAATCAACCAGGCGAACAAAACCTTTGTCCAGTACAGGATATTCCTTGTCCAAAATTTCTTCTGCTTCAGGTACAACGCAATGTGCCATAATAATCTCCAAAAAATAAAATGATATTTATATAATAATGGAAAAATACTGTTGATTCAATATGGAATTTAATAGGAAAAATCACTTGCACTCCCGCGGTAAATGTCTGTCGACTACAGGCTGAGCTGGTTATCGTAAAAATCTTGCGGTTTGCTTCGCAAATCCTCAGATTTCTGCTATGCCGCCGGCACCACTCAGAAGTAGTCGCCAGCCATTTCTCGCTCCGTTCCAGTGATTTTTCCCGACTGGAACATATTGAGATGTTTCTTCATTATCAAATCATTTTTTGAGTTTTTTTGAGATTTTATTTATTAGCCGGAGTTTTAGTTATCACTATCCGAACTTGTAGCAGTTTCTGCCTGAGCTTGCTGGTCCATTTTTTCTGTAATATCAGCGTCTAGAGTTTCGGAACCACTGGTGCGTTTGCTTACTACAAATTCTACGGCTACCATTACAATGCCTACTATAAGACCACCAAGACCTACAATGCGGACGAATGCACGACCAAACTGTTCAATCGGGATGATGATAAGAAGAATTGCAATGGCAACAAAAATCAGGGCTTCAAAAATAAGTTTTTTGCTTTCTTCTGGGAATGAACTGCGAAGTTTTGCAGAAGAATAAACGCTTACACCGGCATACAGAATCAAATAAACAGCAAGAACAATCGAAATTATTTTCCAGATTGCAGCAACTGTCTTTACAAGTACAAACGGACAGATTACAGAAATCAAACCAACAACAAAAGTAATGATACTTTTTATGAGCAAAGTCTTTTTGAATGCGGCATCTTCACTCTTTTTGTAAATAACAAGAAGATTGTAAGCAGAAAACGCTACTGCAGCCAGGCCAACAATTACAACTACAGCCTTAATACAAGTATCAGGAATTGCAATCATAACAATTCCAAGAACAGCAAGAATTACACCAAGAATGACATTTTTTGTTTTCATACACAATCTCCATGTAAAAAAGGATATACTTAAAAGATAATACCATTATGGAAGAATGTCAAAAAAATTTTTGTTTTTTTACATCTCTTTGTTTTTTTACATCTCTTTTAGTGTGAGGGTGTTCCCTCTCGCGGAAAATGCCCGAGGACAACAGAAGGAAGTTGTCCTCGGACATTTTTCGCTACGGTCACACCCTCAAACTGGAATTATTAAAAAAAAAGTTTTTATAATTCTTTTTCATCCCTTGTAATATCTTTCAACCAGCCTTTTTTAAAATAGTGTCTGATAACAAAAGGCATCTTTTCAAACTCGTCCAAATACAAAATAAAATATACCCACAGTGGAGGAAGTTTGAAAACAAAGGCGGCAAGCAGGCCAAGAGGGACTGATACACACCACATGTTAATGCAATCGGCAACAAAACCAAAACGGGAATCGCCGCCGGCACGGAAAATTCCGCAGATTAAAACTGTATTTGTAGCGGCACCTATAATTGAATAGGTGTTTATAAACAAAATAACATTGCGGTAATGAGCGGCTGTTTCATTAAGGTTTGCAATATACGGAAGCACCGGATACAGACACATGATAAGCACTGCTCCAAATACGCCCGAAAGGATTGTGACTCTTGCAAGGCGGCTGGCATTTCGTTCGGCAAGGCCCATGTCGCCAGAACCTATGTTTTTTCCTACAACTATTGCACCACCATAAGCAAGTCCAAAGCATAGAACACAACCAAGCTGGCGCACAGTTCCAACAACAGAGTTAGCTGCAACTATGTCTTCGCCAAGGTGACCAAGAATTACAGAATACATTGCAAACGCGGCACCCCAGACAAGCTCGTTTCCAACAGCAGGAAGTGAATAATGGAAAAAATCCTTTGTGAGCACCTTACTTCTTCTAAAGGCACAAAGAACAGAAAAATGAACATCCTTTTGCATATGCGCATACACAAGACAGATTGTCATTTCTATAAAACGCGCAATGGAAGTTGCAATTCCAACGCCTAGAATGCCAAGCTTTGGAGCACCAAACAATCCGAAAATAAAAGTGGCGTTCAGTCCTATGTTCAAAATCAAAGATGTAGAGGATGCAACTGTTACTATTTTTACGCGTTCAATACTCTTAAATGCCGCCTGGAACATCTGCGAAAAAGAAAGGCAAACATAAGAAACACTAACCGCACGCAAATACCGGCAGCCTTCGGCAATAAGTGCTTCGTCTTTTGTAAAAATAAGCATGAGTATGCGCGGATATATAGCCGCAACAAGTGCAACTGCAATTTCTACCGAGCAGCAGATTCTTAAACCAATTCCAAGCAGAGTTTTAATAGATTCTGTATCTTTTTTACCCCAGTATTGTGCACTAAGCATTATAAGACCGGAAGAAAGACCAGTTGAAACCATGAAGAGAATAAAAGCAACGTTTCCTGCCAAAGAAGAAGCGGCAATTGCAGTCTGACTAATGTAACCGAGCATAATAACATCGGCAGAGTTAACGGCTGCAGAAATGAGATTTTGAATTGCCATTGGCTGTACAACATTGCGTAAATCTTTATAAAAGGCCTTTGATTCGTCTGACATAAATAAAAGTCTATCAGAGAAAAATCTTATTGGCAATATTTGGATTTATAATATATAATAGAAGAATGAAAAAAATTGGTGTTCTTGTCCATGCTCTGACTGTTGAATATGCACTTGAAGTTTTAAACGGCATATTTGCATTTTTTAAGGACAAGGACGATGTTCAGTTTTTCGTGGCACAAACAAAGGACCCAAAGACGGATTCCGGCATTTACGAATATCAAAGCTGGAACGGCTTAAGTCTGCTTTTTTCTACAGACATTGACCTTATAATTGTAATAACCGGTTCTTATTCTTCTACAATTTCTACACCAAATCTTGCAAAACTTCTTAAAAAATATAAAAAAAAACCAATTATTTCTATTGGTGCAAATTTAGGAATACCCGATTCTTACTACATAGAAACAGAATGTCAGACAGCCTACTACAATGCGGTTGATCATCTTAAAAACAAGCATGGCTGCAAAAAAATTGCTTTTATGTCTGCAAACAGAACAGGCTCAAAAGAATCGTTAATGCGTTTTGATGCCTACAAAAAAGCAATCCGTAAGCACAAACTTGTATTTAATGAAAACCTGCTCTTTGACGGAGATTTTGCATTGCACCGTGCAAGAGAAGTAATGGCAAAAAAATATCCTAAAAAAGAAAGCCTGAACTTTGATGCAATTTTGTGTGCCAACGACCTTATGGCACTTGGATGCCAGCAGTATTTTATGAGCATTGGTGTAAAGGTTCCGGAAGAATTAAAAATTATTGGCTTTGATGATTCAACTTATGCAGCTCAATCTCATCCACGACTTTCTACAATGAGTCAAGGTATTTTTGAGCAGGGACGACTTGGTGCAGAACTTGCCTACAGAAAACTCAACGGGGAAGATATTCCTACTGTTTCATATATTCCTGTTGTACCGTTATACAAGCAATCGTGCGGTTGTGTTCCGCTTGACAATAATGATGATATCTACAGAGATTCCGAAGACAAACTTGTTCATGCAGGTGCCATGGCAAACGGAATTCAAAAGATGACAGGCCAGTTCTTTAACATGCATACTTCCATTGAAAGTCTTTACCGCCTGCTTGATCTTTCTCAAACTACAGAAACCCTGCATCATTTTGCAAACACACTTGATAAAATTCTTTTAGCACTAGATATTCCTGCCTGCTTTGTATGCTTTTATAAAAAACCAATTATGCTCGATAAGGGAAAGGAATTTGTTCTTCCGCATAATGCAGCAGTTTTGATAATGCTCGATACAGAAAGAAGAATCCGTCATTATGATCCGGGAATTGAATTTAATCCATGCAAAAATCCGTTTCCGCCGGAATACTTTACCGATTTTCCAGGTTCATTTATGATTCATCCGTTGTTCTCGGGTAGAAAGAATTACGGATATATTGTTTGTAAAATCAAAACTCCAAATTATGCAATGCACAGTGTAAGCATGAAGATTCTTATAAATGCTGTTGCAAGCAACTATGAATATACGCGTTCGCTTACAAGAACAAAATCTCTTTCAAAGCTTAATTCTTCTTTGCAGCAGAGTAATTCTACTCTTGATTTACAGTCAAAGACAGATGAGCTTACAAAGATTCTAAACCGCCGAGGCTTTATGGAGCTTGGTCAAAAAACTATTGATCTTGCAATGGATGTTGAAAGTCATGGTGTAATTTTCTTTGCCGACCTGGATGGGCTTAAAAAAATAAACGACACCTACGGGCACGACATGGGTGATGAGGCAATAAAGGCAGCAGCTGAAGTTCTTTCACACGCACTTCGTTCAAGCGATACAGTAGGACGTCTTAGTGGTGATGAATTTGCCGCAATTGCAGTTGGAATGAAACTTTCACATGAAGCAAAGTTCAGAGAAAAAATAAAAGATTTATGTGCAATCATTTCTAAAGACAGAAATTTTCCGTTTAAGCTTTCAATGAGTCTTGGAGCAATTGAATTCAATAAAGACAAACAAGAAACTTCTCTTACCGATTTACTTGCCCTTGCCGACGACAAACTGTACATTGAAAAAAATAAGAAACATGGAAGGAAATAGATTGTCGGGTCGAGTCCGACAATGAAACTACTGCTCAATTGTAATGACATCCTGGAGTACATAGTTAAACGACGGTGCTGAGCGGTGCTGATTTTCGATAAACGGAGTATTAAGATTCCAGCCGTCATTAGTGTTATCGGGATTAATTCCTACATAATTTCCTTTGAAAATACTTCCACTCTTTAACTGCTTTTTTGCTGCCTCAATTTTTTCTTCTGTTTCGGGAGCAAGAATCAAATCGTTAAGACCAATTATTTCTACCCAGCCGTTTTGAATACCAGCTCCTATATCATTTCCGTAAACATTGCCCTTTACTACAGATTCAATTGATTTTTCTTTTAGAATAGCATCGCACGCCCCAAGAATATAATGACTCCAGTTTATTCTGGAAGAAACAAGCGAGGTTGTAGGAGCAACATCTATCATGCTCTGATTGTAGCCAACATGATAAACTGTCATTCCACGGTTCATAGCTGCTTCTTCGCAGGCAATTGCAGGACCAGTTGTATCTGAATGCTGAGAAATAATTACACAACCTTCGTCTATGAGCTTTTCGGCATATTGTTTTTCAATATAATAATTATCCCAGGTTTGAGTGTACATAACAGACATTACTACATCCGGCACAATGCTTCTTACACCAAGGAAAAATGCTGTATAACCCGAAATAACTTCGGCAAAAGGAAAAGCGGCAACATAACCAATTTTTTCCTGAGCCGGCATAATCTGTCTTGTTTCTACAAGCTCCTTAAGCTTAAGCCCCGCAACAACACCCGAAATATAACGACCCTCGTAAATTGTTCCCATAAAGTTATGATAATTTGGAAGCACAGGTTCTTCATTTGCAAGTATACCGGTTGCCTGACAGAATTGAATTTTTGGATAACGACGTGCATATTCTTTTACAAACTGCTCGTAACCAAAGCTTGTTGTAAAAATAATATTACAGTTTTCGTTTATTAAAGCTTCAACAGCTTTTGAAAAATCTTCTTCGGTTTCGGGAACATTAAATTTTGCAGCTGTTTGTACTTTATCTTCAAACTGTTCTTCAAGTTCTTTTTGGCTTATATAAAAGTTATAGGTATAAGCAGTGCTTGTATCGCCAATATAAATAAAGCCTGCTTTTATCGTTTTATCAGGATAATCATTTGCAATAACGCGAAAGCTCAGATAAAAAACTGCAACAACAAAAATAGAAGTTAAGGCTGTAAGAATATATTTTTTCATTTTATGCTTCCACCTCATCAGTATTTGGATTAACTGCCATACTGCGTTTCTGAATATCATCAAGATTAAGGGTGCCGGAATCTATAAGTTCCAGAAGAATATCAACGAGTCCCGGATCAAACTGAGTTCCTCTGCAGCGTTTTAATTCTGAAATAACCTTTTCCATTGGAAGTGCCTTGCGGTAAATACGGTCGGCAGTCATTGCATCAAAGGCATCGGCAATTCCAATAATTCGGGCAGTTAAAGGAATTTCTTCACCTTTAAGACCTTCTACATAACCTTCACCATCGTATCGTTCGTGATGATATCTTGCACCATCGGCTACATTTTTGATAATAGAAAAATCCTTTAAAATTTCACTTCCTATTAAAACGTGCGAGCGCATAGTTTTAAACTCATCATCAGTAAGTTTAGCAGGCTTGTTCAAAATAGTATCTGGTACACCGATTTTTCCAATATCATGAAGAAGACCAATTTTTCTGATGTTTTCAAGCTCATCTTCTGTAAAACCAAGCTCTCGTGCAATCATAACAGCATATTCAGCAACACGGAAGGAGTGACGGCCTGTACGCATATCTCGGGCTTCAACAGCATTGGCAATAGCAAAAATTGTTTCGTTACCTATGCGAACCTGATTTTTAATAGTTTCAAGCTCTTTTTGCTGCTGCATTATATGGCGATTCTGAATTGTCGAAGTTGTAAACCAGGTTATCCAGGCAATAAATACAACAAAAACGGTGATTGTATAAAACATGAACCACCAGTTGTCATAAATGCGGTAGGTCTTCTTTATAGTGTAACTTGTTTTTTCAAGAATACTTTTTCCTTTACTGTCTAAAACTTCTATAGAAAAAACATGAGTTCCAGAGCTCAGATTATTATAAGTAAGACTTGTAATTTCACTTTGAAGCATTACATTTGGATTCTCATCTACTCCCTCAAAATAAAGTCGTATATATGGATTATTTATAGAATAATTGATGATTTCGGGTTCAATTTCTATAACATTGGCATCGGCAGGAATAACGAACGGAGAATCCTTTTGAATTACATGATGCTTTCCGTCAATAACAATATTTTTCAGCTGCATACGATAAGAACGCTCTGTTTTATTGTAGGTATAAAGATTCAGATAGCTCGCACCTGTATCGCAGGAAATATAAAGATTGCCGTTTTCATCAAGATAATTCCAGGAATTAGCAGTAAGCGAAGAAAGCAAACCCTTACGGATATCTAAAAGCTCATAATCAGGTTTTTCACCCGAAACAAGCTGATCACGATTTACTACATAAATACCTGCACTACCAAGAACAAAAACATTGTTATCTTCGTGGATTACTAAATCATAGTTATTTGCATAAGGAAAATTATCAAGAACTTTTATGGAATAATCTGTTTCCCTATGTTCTTCTGCAGAAAGCTTTTCTATATAGCAAAGACCGTTACTTGTCACAACAAAGGAATTTCCTGTAAACTCACCATATTTTTTATCGTTGATTGTTCTAAGAATAATATTTGAGCTTAATCCGTCTGTTTTTTTAAGCAGTCGTTCAATTTTTTTATTGCGGATAACTGCTATACCACCACCGTCTGTACCGGCAAAAAGAGTTCCGTCTGTAGTCTGGCTCAAGGTTAAAACAATAGGATTTTCAAAACCATCTGCAGAAGTAAGCGCACCTGTTATTTCATTGTTTTTTATAAAAATAACTCCGTTGTTTCCGCCGGCTGCAATTGTACCGTCGTCCATTTGAATTGCAACACGCATATGACCGTCTGCAAACTGCTGAATTTCTTCTTCAGGTGAAACACGTAAAAGGCCCTTACCCTTTGTACAAATCCACATATTGTTATCTTTGTCTACAAAAAGACAGCGTATACGTGTATTTTTAAGATACTGGGTAATTGCATTGCTTCCTGCAGTTTTAGTCTGGGCATTAATAACCGCAAGACCATTATCGGTTCCAAAGTAGAATTCGCCGTTGAACTTGTTGATTGTATTTACTACTGCCTCTGAAAGTCCTGCAGAATGATAGATATCTACAAACGAAGATTCACACATTTTAAGCAAGCCAAGACGTGAAGAAGAAAACCACAAATTTCCCTGATAGTCTGTGGTCATGTTATCGATGGAATTATTAAAGGAACCTGTTTCAAGATCATACCATTTGTTTTCTTTAAAATATCCAGCTCCGTTATCGGCACAAAGGAATATTACATCGCGCTGAAATACTATTGATTGAATATGCTGCAGTTTACCACACGAAAGCTCATCTACTTTTGTGAGTATGCATTTGTTTGGAGTTATCTTACCCACTGCAGCTACTAAATCGGTAACCTTGTAAACATAAATTTTATTTGATTCTGTTGCGGCATAAAGAAGTCCATCGGTAGAAAAGGCTGCTGTTGTAAACTTTTCTTTTTCATCAAAATCGCATGGAATATTGTCTACTCCTGCAATAAGATAAAGGGAACCACTTGAAGTTACAACTGCCACATGATTTTTAGTATCGGCGGAAACACGAACTGCGGCTTCAATTTCCGGGATTGTTTTTATAACATGAAGTCCGTCGGCAATAGAAACAACTGCCATTCCTGCCGAAGTTCCTACATAATAGTAAGAATCGTGGGCTCGGGTAATACAGCGGATTGCATCTGAAGGAAGTCCGTCTTTTTCCTGAAGAATATTTGAGATTTCTTCATTAATCATTATTGAAAGACCGTTGTCGTTTGTACCAATAAAAAGGCGGCCTTCGTTATCTACATAAAGACATTTGATTGCTTTTACAGAAGGAATGTCATTAATAAGACGAAAATCGCGGCCGTTGTGGCGGTAAAGACCTGCATAAGTTCCAACCCAGATTACACCGTCATTTGTAGAAACAATATCATTTGCCTCACCGCTTGGAAGTCCGTTTGTATTATTGTAAATTGTGCGCACATAGGAATTAAATTCCTGACTTTGAGCATTTGCTTTCTGATTACTAAACCCAAAAAGACCAAGACCAATTAAAAGAATAACTGCACCTGTTTTTTTTGAAGTTTCTAAAGCTTTATGATTTTTTCCATTTGCAATAATCATTCTATACAAGCGTATGAATCCGAACAACGCTAAAACAGTAATCAGTTTATCAATAAAATCAAGATAGAATTGACCGGCAAAAATGCGGATAACATAAGGAACATGCCATTTTTCAAGAAGCATAATAAGGCCGTCGCCCCAGATATTTCCTATAGAACCTTCATAAAAAATAACATTAAGAACAACAGAAATTACAGAACTCACAAAACCAATAAGAACTGCAAGTGTGCAGGCCTTGTTTATTGTTTTCATCCAGCCGTGCTTAGCCATTTCGCCAAAAATCAAGGCAATAAAAACACTTGTAAGAGAATAAACAGCCGAAACTGGATTTACAAAAGCATAAATCAGATTACCGGCAACGCCTACCAGACTACCGCAGACAGGACCCAGAGCATAGGCGGTTAAAAAGGTTCCAAAAGTATCAAGCCATAAAGGAAGTTGAAAATGACTTGCTATTAAGCTTCCAAAATAATTAATCAGAATGCAGCAAAGAGTGAGCAAAATTATTTGCCAGGACTTATATATTTCTTTCTTCATTATTTAATTCCTGTGTATTTGGCAGAATTGTACCTATAATACAATAGGGTTCGCCGGCATAATCAAGCTTTACGGAACTTTTTAATATGTATGTTCTTTCGCTTGTATCATCCGGAAGTTTAAGCAGATAATCTTCTCCGTGTTTTGCTTTATTTAAAAGTCTCATTTGTTCAACATCAGATATTTGAAAAACTTCACGAACAGAAACCTTTTGAGCATCCTTAAGTTTAAGAAATTTTTGAGCACTTGGATTATATAAAGAAATTTCGCCTGTTTCTGAAAAAATAATTATAGGAACATCTATCGAAGCAAAGATTCCTTCACTAACATTTTTAGCAGACATATTAAAGACAAGCCTTTGTTGAATTGCTCTGATCCACATAAAGAAATTAATTGACAAAGCAATGCAAAAGGAAGCAGTAGAATATATTTGTGAAGCGTTTTTAGCAAAAATATCGGGAAGTGTTGCAAAAAGAACAATGTAATTGACAATAATAATACTTACAATGGAACGTCGTTCTCTTTTTGTTCTTTTACTTTTATACCATTTTACAGAAAGGATCATCAACGCGGCACCTATGACACTTAAGAAAATATAGTGGAAAATATGGACAGAATGTTCAGCAACTTCCATTGTGTTATAAAAATCGTTACGAACATAATGAAGAACATCTTTTCCGCCATAAGCGGCCAGATCCAGAAAGCCCCACAGACTGGCAAAACCTGTGGAAATAATCAGAGGAACTCGTGGAGTATTAAGATCAAAAACTATATATGAAAATTCTGTAAGCAATAATCCTACGCAACCCCATAAACCAAAAAAACGAGGAATATAGGCTTTAGAAACATCCGGTATAATTCCCATAAGGCCATAACCAGCACAAATCATCACAGAAAAAAAGATAAAAGAGGGTAAAAATTTCCATGATTTGGAAGAATTTCTTTCTTTGCACATTAAAGAAATTCCCCAGGCAAGCTCAAAAAAAGCCAGAGCAATTAGTATGATATTTATAAAGAATCCAAACAATTTTTAACTCCAAATATAATTATATATTTTATAGTAAAAAGATAAAATCGGCAATGATAAAATATTGGAACAAGTATAAAAAACTGCTCGCAGGAGAATGAATACAGGTGGAAAACAAAGTTGCTTCCGCTACGGTGCGTCTACAAACTACGGCGAAGCTTGTTAGGAAAAATATCCAACTCGCTTCGCTCGTCAAGCTTCGAAGTAGTTTGTAGCCACCCCTACGCTCACGCAGCTTTGTTTTCAATGCCTATGTCATTGCGAGCGAAGCGTGGCAATCCATTTAGTGTAGCAATTTTAATTGGTTTTATATATCATAGGTAGTCAGGAGAAAAAAATGTCAAAAAATATACCGGCTAGAAAGGATGTTAATCAAAAAGATAAGTGGGATTTGTCTTCTATTTATAAATCTGTTGAGGAATGGGAAAAGGCGCTGGCTGAACTATCGGGGATGACTGAAAGTGTTGTGGCTTTTAAGGGGAAGCTTGGGGAAAGTTCAGGCTCTCTGCTGAATGCACTTAAGACATACGAAAACGTGCTGCTTCAAATGGAAACTGTATATCATTATGCTTCCCTTGAACACGAAGCAGATGAAGATGATACAGCAGCTACAGACCGCTATGGTCGGGCAACAATGGCATACACAGAACTGCAGGCTCAGTTGAGTTTCATTGATCCTGAGCTCATGGCAATTGACGAGACTCTTTTACGCGAGTGGGCAGCATTACCTGAGTTTGCAAACTATAAAGTTTACCTTGAAAAGCTGCTTCATTTTAAGAAATACACATTAAGCGAAAAAGAAGAACGCATTTTGTCTTTACAAGGCCAACCCGCAATGACTGCAGATACAGCCTTCAGTGTCCTAACAAATGTCGATATGAACAAAACCTTTGGAACCGTAACTGTAGACGGCGAAGAACAGCAGCTTACAGAAACTACCTGGGGCGTTTTCATGCATAATCACGACAGGAATGTGCGCGAACAAGCCTACAAAAAATTTTATGCCAAGTACGAAGAACACCAGAATACAATTGCAGCCCTTTATGCCGGAAGCGTTAATCAGGATATTTTTTCTATGCGCGCCCGCGGGTACGATTCAAGTCTTCATGCTGCATTGTACGGCAACAAAGTACCGCTCACTGTTTATCATAATCTGATTGATTGCATTCATAAAAATCTGGATGCGCTGCACAAGTATTATAGTATACGAAAACGTGCGCTTGGGTTGAACGAGCTTCGCCACTATGATGTATATGTTCCGCTGGTAAAATCGGTCGAAACAAAAACAACTTATGAAGAATCTGTAGAGATCTGCCGGGCAGCACTTTCCCCGCTTGGAAAAGAATACACAGACCGTTTGTGCGACGGCTTACTCAATGGCTGGGCCGACCGATATGAAAACATTGGCAAACGAAGCGGTGCTTTTAGTTCGGGCTGCTATATTGGAAATCCTTACATTCTTCTTAATTATAATGAAGAAAATATACGAGACGTATTTACAATGGCTCACGAAGGCGGCCACAGCATGCACAGCTGGTATTCTGTTCACAATAATCCTTTTATGAGCTATGACTATACGATTTTTGAAGCCGAAGTTGCATCTACCTTTAACGAAGAGCTTGTTTTTGAATATCTTCTGACACAGGCAAAGAGCAACAACAATTCCGACCTCCAAAAATATCTTTTAGCAATGCGAGCCGACGACATTCTTGCAACCCTTTACCGCCAGACAATGTTTGCAGAGTTTGAATTAAAAGCCCACGAGCTTGTAGAAAACGGTACTCCACTAACCCCAGAGCTTTTGCGTAAAGTTTATCGAGAACTTCTGGAACTCTACTTTGGTCCCGAAATGCATTTTGAATCAAACAGCGATATGGAAGGCTTACGTATTCCACACTTCTATTCAGCATTCTATGTTTATAAATATGCAACAGGCATTTCTGCAGCTCTGGCACTTGCAAAACGAGTAACAAACGGTAGTGAAGCTGAACGCGAAGATTACTTCAAGTTCCTTAAATCTGGTGGTTCGCGTTACCCTATTGAATCACTCAAAGTTGCCGGCGTTGATATGGAAAAGGTTGAACCTGTTCAGGCAGCCTGCGACACCTTCCGCCAGATAGTTGAAGAACTTGATGGAATAATGTAATCTGTCATTCCCGGACTTGATCCGGGAATCTCACTTAAGGAGAGATTGTCGGGTCAAGCCCGACAATGACAAAATTATATTTTTTTTCTAAAGTTAATATGTATTTTGTCCGATAATTTAATTGATAAAAGTGTATTTAAATTATTTAACATCAATCGGGAGGCGGCGTGTTAAATAATCAGCGGTTTTCAGGAGGAAGACCTGCACATAAAAGGAGAAGAAAAAAAATGACAAAGTCGGAATTTAAATCTTTTATAAAGAGTGTACCTAAAGCCGAACTCCACATTCACATTGAGGCTGTAATTTCTTTAGCCGGTGTTAAGAAAATGTATAAGAACCGTTTCGGCAAGGAAATGACCAAAGAAGAACAGACAGCTCTATTCTCCTATAATGATCTTAACGGTTTTATACAGGCATTCCTTAAGGTACAGGATTTGTTTGTAAGCGAAAAAGACTTTAACGTTGTATTCAAAGAACTGGAAAAATACCTTGTTCGCAACGGAATCGATTATTGTGAAGCATTCTTTGCGCCAACTGCCTTCCTTAAAAAAGGCTTTGACTACAAAAAGATGGTTCAGATTTTCCACAAGCAGATTGCCCGCATTAAAGAAAAAGACGGCATTACAATCAAGCTGCTCATGGATGTTTCAAGAACCTTTGGCTGCGAAAATGCAATGAAGAACTACGAGCTTCTAAAGCAGTATCCATGCGAAGATATCATTGGTATTGGACTTGGTGGTGCCGAAGCAAAAGGTCCTGCAAAAGAATATGAACCGGTTTTCAAACTTGCAAAAAAAGAAGGATGGCGCGTTGTTGCCCATGCCGGAGAAGATGTTGGTCCGGAATCAATCTGGGATTCAATCAACTGCCTTGGTGCAGAACGAATCGGTCACGGTGTAACAGCATATCAGGATCCAAAGCTTATTGACCAGCTCATTAAAACAAAACTTCCAATTGAAATTTGTATTACATCAAATACATTTACTAAGAAAGTTGTTAAAATGGCCCGCTATCACCCTGTACGCAAATACTACGACCAGGGAATTATGGTTTGTATCAACACAGATGATCCTGTTTTCTTTAAGACAACAATGCTCGACGAACTTTGGATTTGTGTAAAGAGCCTCAACTTCTCTATGGACGAAATCAAGCAGCTTATTAAGAACAGTTACATTTCTTCGTTCATGAGCGATGCCGATAAAAAGAAAGCTCTGGCCGCTGTTGATAAGGCCTGGAAGAAATAAACTATGTGGGGGAAAGCCTTCCCCCTCGGCGCACTGCGTTGCGCCTACCCCCTTCGCCTAGGGACTGCCGCCCCTAAAACCCCGCTCATGACAATCCTAGAAAAATACTACAACAAATTCCACGAAGAACACCGTCTCAGCACTCGCCATGGGACGGTTGAATTTTTAACTACGATGCACTATATACTCTCCGTGGCGAATCCGGGGAACAAAATCGCAGACATTGGTGCCGGTACCGGCCGCTACAGTGTAGAGTTATGCCACCGCGGATACGACGTTACTGCTGTAGAACTTGTACCGCATAACTTAGAAATCCTTCGCGCAAAACACGAAAACATAAAAACCTGGCAGGGGGACGCTCGTGACCTTCATTTTTTAGAAGACGAAACTTTTGACATTACCCTTCTCTTTGGTCCTCTTTATCATCTGCATGGGGATGAAGAAAAACTAAAAGCTTTGAACGAAGCAAAACGAATCACAAAAAAAGGCGGCTACATTCTTGTGGCTTATGTAATGAATGACTATAGCGTAATTCAATATTGTTTTAAGGAACATCACTGGAAAGAGGTTGCAGACAAGGGCGGACTTACTCCGGATTTTCATACTGTATGCAAGGAAGAAGATTTGTACGATTATGTACGGTTGGAAGATATAGATCGCTTAAATAAAGCAGCTGGTCTTGAGCGTGTAAAAATTATTTCTGCCGACGGAGCCGCCGACTACATACGCCGTGAACTCAACGAAATGTCCGAAGAAGAATTTCAGGCCTTTTGCAAATATCAGTTAGCTGTGTGCGAACGCCCCGAATTAGTTGGCTCTGGAAGTCACACGGTGGATATACTTCATTTACTATAAAACTTAATCACCTTATCCATAAATGGGTCATCGCGACCGGTAACATAATTCTTGTAATGTTTGTGGCAGGAAATATTTGAAAACATTAAAATCAGACCTGCAGGAGCAAGGAACAAACCAAAAATAAAAACACCAATTGCAAGAATATTCATTGTTGAACCTGCGCCTCGTGCAAAAATAATACGCGAAACAATAAGAAGCACAAGACCAAGCACAATTTTAGCTACACTCAACCAGATATTATCTTTAAAATATTTCTTTGTCATATAAGCAAGAAAAGCACCGTCATCTTCAAGGTTCACCCCTTCATAAGCTGCTGGTTTTTTTGCCTTCTGCTTTTCCTGGTATTCAACAAACTCCACAAAATATTTATTATTTCGCGAATGTTCCACGCATGTTCCAATTTTTGCTGATTCTTCCATAAGTACCTCCTGGGGTCATTGTCGCGGTCCCTGAGCCTGTCGAAGGGCCATCATCAATTATCGTTTTAAATATACCTGTGCGTTAAGGAATGCGAGCAGTGCGCAGCATTCCACTCAAGTGTTCTATCGAATACTTGAAACGCGCTAGCGTTTCAAGTATACCATCAACAGCATAATATCGCTATTTCTTATTCCGCTTATTCTGTTAGCCTGACCTAACGTTACCGGACGAATCTGCTCCAGCTTGGTGCGTGACTCTGCAGAAAGAGACGGAATTGAACCATAATCAAAGTTTTCAGGAATGCGTGTGTTTTCCATTTTGTGAAGTTTTTCTACACGTCTGTCCTGTTTTTCAATGTAGTATTTATATTTGACTTCGATAGAAGCGGTCTCCCATTCCTTTTCCGGGTAGCCGGGATTTTCCATGTTCGGCTTTTTAAGCAGCAAGGCTTCTATTTCTTCAAGGCGGGCATATTTTTCGTTTACTGCATCATACTGTGCCTGAGTTTTTAAGCCGCAGTCAAAGGCATATTTTGCAAGACGTCGGTCTGCTGTATCGTGTCTCAATTTCAAACGATATTCTGCACGGGCAGTGAACATTCGGTAAGGTTCTTTTGTACCAAGAGTAACAAGGTCATCTATTAGAACACCAATGTATGCTTCGTCGCGGCCAAGAATAATCGGCTTGTATTGGGGGATTGTGTGATAATGGTCGTAGCCTGCATCCTTTTGAATACCGCTCATGTATTGTGCAAGCTCTTTTGTTTCTCGTTCACTCATTGTAGAAAAAGCGCAAAGCTCCTGAACGTTCATGTTTGCTTTTGGACGGAAAGCACCTGCTTCCATACTTGAGGCAGTTCCGTTCATTGTAGAAGGAATTGCTGCCATTGGACCACAAGTTGTAATATGGGCGCGTGCATAAAGGCCGGCATTCATTCCGGCAATCATTCCCTGCCCTGCTGCTTCTTCATAACCCGAAGTTCCATTTATCTGTCCAGCATCAAAAAGCCCCGCAACGCGTTTTGTTTCGAGTGACGGATACAGCTGGGTCGGTTCAACAAAATCATATTCAACGGCATAACCCGGGCGCGACTGAACTGCATTTTCAAAGCCGTGCATTGTACGCATAAAGGCATCCTGCACGCATTCAGGCAGTGATGAAGAAAGTCCGTTCAAATAAATTTCTTCTGTTTCAAGACCTTCTGGCTCAACAAAAATCTGATGGCGGTCGCGTTCCTTAAAGCGCATAACCTTGTCTTCTATGCTAGGACAATAGCGAGGACCAATACCACTGATTTTTCCAGAATAAAGCGGTGAGCGACCGATGTTGTCGCGGATTATTTTATGAGTTTCTTCGTTTGTATAAACAATGTGGCATGGCACCATAGGGCGCTCAACTTTTTCATCTTCAAAACTGAAAGGAATAATTTCATCGTCACCCGGCTGAAGGTCAAGCTTTGAAAAATCTACAGTTCGGCGAAGGATACGCGGAGGAGTTCCTGTTTTGAGGCGGCCTGTTGTAAAACCAAGACGACGCAGACTTTCTGTAAGTCCGTAAGCTGCAGGCTCCCCTACTCGTCCGCATGGAGCATCGTATTCACCGATAAAAATGCGTCCGCCAAGAAAAGTTCCTGTTGTAAGGACAACTGAACGAACAGGAATGATGCGACCACGCTCGGTAACAATGCCTATAACTTTCTGGCGCATTCCACTGCGAGCTGCTTCGGTTGCGTAATCAGGAGCCTGAATATTGCTGTTGCTGTAACCGCGCTTTTCTCCAGGAATTGTGCCTTTATCTGCGGCACTGTCTGAATCCGGCGGGAGCGGAGTTTCTGAAGCAACTGTAAGAATATCAATTACAGTGTCCATGAGTGTATAAAGATTTGGTGTGCTTTCGCAGGTTTTTCGCGCAAGCATTGAATAAGCAATTTTATCTGCCTGGGAACGAGGAGCTTGAACAGCAGGCCCACGACGGCGGTTGAGCAGCCTGTACTGAATCATTGTACGGTCAATAAGCTTGGCCATTTCGCCGCCAAGAGCATCTATTTCGCGGACAATGTTTCCTTTGGCAATACCTCCAATAGAAGGATTACAACTCATACGTCCGATTGCGTCGGGAGTTTGAGTAATAAGTACTGTCTTCAGGCCCATGCGGGCAGTTGCAAGAGCGGCTTCTATTCCGGCATGACCGGCACCAACCACCGCAACATCGTAATAATCATAAAAACCAGGCATAATCTATTTTATTAATTTCTCCAATAATTCTTCTGTATTCATTACTACAACTTTGGCGCCGTGTTCCAGCAGAAAGTTGCGGCCTCTAAACCCCCAGTCTACTCCTATAAAATCTAGTCCTGAATCAAGACCTGTTTTTAGATCTACATCAGAGTCCCCTATGAAGCAGGCTACACCAGGGAGGCAGGCCTCCTCTTTGGATAAACTCAACTCCTTTAAAATTTCATATAAGCCTGTCGGATCCGGCTTTGGCGGGATACCCGGACGACTGCCACTTATACAGTCAAACAAATCTGGAAAATACACTTTGCATAAATCTTCTGCGGCAGCCTGCACTTTATTTGTATTTACCGCAACCTTTACTCCGGCGGCTCTGAGCGACTTTATGCATTCAACGATTCCTTTGTAAGGAGCTGTTTTTATTGCACAGTGTTCTTCGTAGTATTCAATGTATTCTTTAAGCACCTTTTGGAACTGTTCTTCACTGATGTCTGCAGGAAGGGCACGGCGCATAAGTTTAGGGATTCCGTTGCCTACCATGTATTTTATTTCTTCCACAGTATGCTCAGGGTATCCGTAGCGGCGGCAGATTTCGTTTGAACTGTCAGCAAGGTCGTCGATTGTGTTGAGGATTGTGCCATCCATGTCAAAAATTGCAAGCTTGTACATTGTGTGCGCCGCCTGATTAAACTAAGCCTGTGGCTTCGTCAATTCCCATCATTATATTCATACACTGTACAGCAGCACCAGAAGCGCCTTTGCCAAGATTATCAAAGCGGGTTGTTATCATAATGCGGTCGTCGTTTCCATAAACAAAAAGCTGCATATTGTTAGTTCCGGCTAACGTGTCGGCAGGAATAAACTGTTCTGGAAGAACACCCTCGCCCATCAGAGGAGTAACCTGTACAAAACGACAATCCTTATAATGGGCAGCAAACATTTCCTGTACCTGCTGAGCGGTCACTTTTTTTGAAAGCATTCGTGCATGCAAGCCGACAGTAACAGTCATACCTGCAAAATAATCACAAACATAAGGATTAAAAACAGGTTCAAAATCAAGACCGGCAATTTTTTTAATTTCCGGAAGATGCTTATGTGACTGAGTAAGCGCATAAAGGCGTGGAGAATCATATCCCTGTGGACGATCATTTCCTTCATAAACTGCAATGGCTTTTTTACCGGCACCGGAATAACCACTCACTGCATGAATAACTACAGGATAATCAGCTTGCATAATACCAGACTTTACAAGCGGATACAAAATCGCAATAGAACCACTGGCATAACAACCTGGAACTGCAACGCGTTTAGATTCAACAATTTTCTGACGGAACGAAGCATCTAGTTCCGGAAAACCGTATGCCCATTCTGGATTAATTCTGTGAGCTGTAGAAGCATCAATAATCTTAGTATCTGGATTCGTAACAAGCCCAGCCGATTCAATAGCCGCAGCGTCAGGCAGACACAAAAAAACATAATCAGCCTGATTCATAAGTTGCGCCTTTACAACCGGATCTTTTCTCTTATCATCATCAATTTGTATTATTTCAAGATCGTTTCGACCTTCAAAACGTTCAAAAATCTTAAGGCCAGTCGTTCCTTCTTTTCCATCTATAAAAATCTTATAAGCCATAGGGGCATTATAGTGAATTTTCAAAGTAATTGCAAAGAAAGGCAAAAAAAACAACATGAAACATATAAATACTCTGCAACAAAGCTATCCTAAAGTTGATATTTTAGATTAATTATTGTTTCTTTCTAAAGAATCTGTGTTATAATTTTTTTTATGACAACAAGAAATATCGTAGTCGTTCCTTATGATGAAAAATGGAAGTTTCGCTTTGAAGAAATTGCCGGAGAATTACGTGCAGCTTTGGGAGAACTTGCTCTTAGCATTGAGCACGTTGGGAGTACTTCTGTTCCAGGCCTTGCTGCAAAACCAATAATTGACATTGATGTTGTGATTGAAGATGAAAGTGTACTGCCCGCTGTAATTGGTGCGCTGGCAAAAATCGGATATCAACATAAAGGGAACCTTGGAATACCTGGACGCGAGGCTTTTGGTTATGAAGGGAAAACTCACCTTATGGAACATCATCTTTATGTATGCACAAAGGGTTCACCAGAGCTTCGCAGACATGTGTCTTTCCGAGATTATCTGCGTGGGCACCCGGAAGCAGTAAAAGAATACAGCCGCATAAAAGAAGAAGCTGCCCGTCTGTTCCCGCACGATATCGACGGTTACATAAATCATAAAGGAACTGTGATAGAAAAGATTTACCGTGAAATTGGACTGGTCTGAACTTAAACATCTCGTGAACGATTTTTTGCATTTCGTGTTCGGATTTTTGTTTTCTGAAAAGTCATGTTATACTATATTCATCTTAGGAGGTGTCGTTTATGGCAAATGAAATTATTGAAGAAACAGAGATCCGGCCGGATGGTTCAAAAAGAATTGTAAAGCGCTCGGTTGAAAAAGGGGTTACTTTTGGTTCGGTACTTGCAATGGTTATAAGTTTTGCAACATGGAAATCTGTGGGCTGGGCAATAATTCATGGTTTGATGGGATGGGTGTATGTAATATACTTTTTGATCCGCTACAGATAATTCCAATGTAAGATAGGATTAAAAAAATGAAAGACTACATTAAAGAAAACGAAAGCGCCTGGGATAAACGCGCTGCAAATGGTGACAGATGGTCTACGGTTGTTTCTGCAGAAGAAGTTGCAAAGGCACGCACCGGCGACTGGCATATAATTGTTACACCGGAAAAACCTGTTCCACGCAACTGGTTCCCGGATAACCTTGCAGGTAAAAAAGTTCTTTGTCTAGCAAGCGGCGGTGGCCAGCAGGGACCAATTCTTGCGGCGGCAGGAGCAGATGTTACAGTTTTTGACAACAGCACCGGGCAACTGGAAAAAGACCAGTATGCCGCAAAGCGCGACGGCCTTGAAATAAAAACTGTTCAGGGAAACATGCAGGATTTGTCTGCCTTTGCCGACGCCTCTTTTGACCTCATAGTTCATCCCTGGTCGAATAATTATATTGATGACATTCTTCCAGTCTGGCGTGAGTGCGCAAGAGTTTTGAAAACCGGCGGCATTTTGATTTCCGGATTCGGAAGCCCTCTTGAATATATTTTTGATCTGGAAAAATTTGAACAAGGCCAGCTTGAATTAAAATACTCCATTCCATACGCAGACATCGACCACCTTGATGACCCAAAAGTCCGCGAAATCACCCTGGCCGAAGGCTACAGCTGGGGCCACCCCATAGAAGAACAAATCCAGGGCCAGATTTCCGCCGGCTTTGTAATCGCAGGCTTTTACGAAGACCGCGGCTGCTGGATGTTTGACAATTATATTAATACGTCCATGGCAACAAA